>JBDHHM010000147.1:0-6769 GCA_039589355.1 Gemmatimonadota bacterium
TGGATCCGTGCCTATCGGCTGGAGCTGGAGCGCGAGCGGCTGGCCTCCGAGGACGTGCTCGGCGTGCCGGACGAAAAGACCCATCGCGCGCTCGCTTTCCGGTTCGGAGAGAACATCGCTCTCTGGCTGCGCGAGCTGTCCTGAGGGAGTAACTCTTGCGACGGGAATTCGGGAATTCCGAATTCCCACCCCCCTACATAACCTCCGGCTCCAGCTCATAGTCGAGTTTCCACGGCGGTAGCTCCGTCTTCCCTTCCTTCAGGAACCAGTCGAACCAGCGCAGCATACGCAGCGTGTAACGCGCCGCCGCGCGCCGGTTGCCGTGGCCCTCACCCGGATAGAGGATCAGGCGTACCGGTGTGTCCGTCTGCATCTTGATGCCTCGATACAGCTCGCGCGACTGGCCGGGATTGACCCGCGGGTCTTCCTTGCCGTGCATGATGAGGAGCGGGGTCTGCGCGTTGTTCACGTACATGATCGGGCTCCGCTCCAGGAACAGGTCCGGGTTCTCGTACGGGTTCGAGAGCCAGTGGACCAGCTCCATCTCCCGCGGTATGTCGCTGGTGCCGGTCTTCGAGAGCTGGTTCGAGATGCCGACGGACATGACGCCTGCGGCGAAGCGTTGGCTGTGCCGCGTCGACGCCCAGGCGGTGAAGTAGCCGCCGTACGAGCCGCCGGTGATCCCTATCCCGTCCGGATCGGCGACCCCGCGTTCGATCAGATAGTCGACGCCGGCCAGCACGTCATCGAACTCGGCGCCGGCGCCGTCACCCTGGTCGGCTTTGGCGAAGGCGACGCCACGGCCCGTGCTACCCCGGTAGTTGGGGTAGAAGACGGCGTAACCCCGCGCGGCCCCCATCTGTCCGGGCCGGCTGTAGGTAGTCAGCCAGCCGTTCTTGAAGTGCGACTCCGGGCCACCGTGGGCGACAACAAGGGTCGGGGCACCTGCGCTTCCGTCCAGCGGCAGGATGAGCAGGCCCTCGATCTCCAACCCGTCCTCGGCGGTCCAGCGAACGATCTCCTGGCGGGCGAAGCGAATTTCCGACAGCCAGGCGTTGGCATCGGTCAGCCGATTCGGCTCGCCGGCCCGGTCGACACGCATGGCGAACACCTCCCGCGGGAAAGTCGGCGATTCAGCCGCCAAGCCGGCGTACCGGCCCCGTGCATCGACGCTCAATCCACCCAGTACAGGGTCGGTGCTCTCGAACAGGATCTCGGCGTCGCCGCCGTCCGTCTTCACGCGACCGAGGCGGCTCCCTACGCCGATCCCCGCCAGGTAGACCAAGCGGTCCCTCGACACGAAGGCGAAGGACTCGACGTGCCCCTCCAGGTCGGGCAACAGGTCGCGGGGCGTGCCGCCGCCCGCCGAGACGACCGTCAGCCGGCCTTCCCGCGGGTCGTTGATGTCGACGGCCGAGACCATCGCGATCGTTCTACCATCGGGCGACCAGTCGAACGCCCCCAGTTTGCCCGGGCTCTCGATCGCCGCCAGCACCTCACCCGACGACGCATCGATCACGTGCAGGCGCCGATACATGTACCGGTCGTCGACCAGCGGCGTCGGCGAGAGGTCCGTCAGCAGGCGCCTGCCAGCGGGGTCCCAGGCCACAGTCCACGGCTGTCCCGGCACCTCCACGTGTCGCGCCGCGCCGGCCGGGCCCTCGGGGCCGTTCGGCAGCTCCAGCACGTAGAGGCGCCGCGAGAGCCAATCCTCTTCGTAGATCTCCTGGTCGAAGCCCACCCTCCTCAACTCCGCCAGGTCCTCCGGCGCCGCCTCACTGGCCACAAAGGCGATCGCCCGCCCGTCCGGCCGCCAGTCGAACGCCAGCACACTCGTTTCGTGCTCGTAGAGCCGGACCGACTCGCCCGCCTCGGCGGGGATCACGTAGATCGATGTGTGGTCATCACCCTCGCGGCGTGCCAGGTAGCTTATGTACGCGCCGTCGGGGCTCCAGCGCAGGTGCGAGACGTTCACCTCGCCGGTGATGAAGGGCCGGTCGCGCGTCCCGTCGAAGGCCACCACGTGAAGCTCCGCCCAGGCTGGGCCGTTTCGGTCACTCCCGGGCTCACGCGGAACGCTGATCGTGTAGGCGATCTCGGACCCGTCGGGACTGATCACGATCTGTCCGGTCGAGCGGATGCGGGCCACGTCCTTCGGAGTCATCACGCGGTCCTGCGCGGCTGCCGGCTCGCTGCGTGGCAGGTCCACCGCCGTCTGGGCGGCGGCGTGTCCAATTGCGCCTGACAGAAGAGCGGCGCACCCGGCCAGAGTCCACACGATTTGTTGGCGTCTCATCGGAATCTCCTCCGGTTCACTCGTCTGGCATGAAGGCTGCCTTTGGCATTATAATCTCCCTAGCACGAACAGAGAGCCTACGCTTCCCCGCCGTAGCTTTCCCCAGAACGTTCAGCCGGCTTATCACGGCCTCTCGTTACCGAGCGACGCCGGGGTCCACCCGGCGCCACAGGTTACACGTGCCGCCGGTCGCTTCGCCGCCTCTCCGATGCTGAGGCGCGGTGATGATAACGTTATCGACTCCTACAAACCAAGCCCGACTGGATGCCTGAGGCACCCGACTTCAGAGTCTGGATCCAGAGAGGCATAAGACGCCTTCTCGGTGACGTACGAGCGCTCCTCAACATCTGGATCCGCCGAATGCAACGCCGCAGGCGGAGGCCACATCGTCACGGCTACCGCGAATCCCGCTATCGAAGCCTGTTTGACGGCGTACCGATAGCCCTCTATCTCACCGCGCCCGACGGGACTATCCTCGACGCCAACCCGGCGCTGGTCGAGCTTCTCGGATACCCCTCCCGGGAAAGCCTGCTGCAGCTCAACGCCTACGACCTCTTCGTCGACCACGACGTGCGACGCAGCCAGATCGCGCAGCTCGAGCAGGAGGATCTGGTCCGTGACTATCCCATGCAGCTACGCCGCAGCGACGGGAACCTGATCTGGGTGCTCGACCAGGCCCGCGCCGTGCGAGATGCCAAGGGCAGGGTGTTGTTTTACGAAGGATCGTTAAAGGACATCACAGTCGAGAAGCAGGCCCGCGAGGAGCTGCAGCGCACCAACGAGAAGCTCCGGGCACTGATCGAGGCGTCGCCGCTCGCGATCATGGCCCTGGACGGCGACCGCAACGTCCTCACCTGGAACGCCGCGGCCGAGAGAATCTTCGGCTGGAGCGAAGCCGAGGTCCTGGGCCGCCCGCTTCCCCCGGTCGTCCCCGACACAGAGCTGCAGGAGTTTCGCCGGCTCCACGGTCGCCTGCTGCAGGGCCGCAGTCTCAACGAGGTCGAAGTAGTCCGGCGAAGACGCGACGGCACATTGATAAACGTGCACATCTCCGCGGGGCCGTTGCGCGACGACGCCGGCAAAGTGGTGGGCAGCCTCTCCCTGATCGCCGACATCACCGAGCGCAAAGAAGTCGAGGATACCCGCAACCGGCTGGCCGAGATCCTCCAGGCGACCCCCGATCTGGTCGGTATGTTCACCGCCGACGGAGTCGGCATCTACCTCAACCCAGCGGGCCGGAACATGCTCGGCGCCGATGTCGACGAGGCGCCGGCACCTTTGCCCGTCTGGGAGTTTCACCCCGAGCCGGACCGGACCCGGATGCGCGACCAGGTGCTGCCGGCAGCGATCCGCGACGGCTACTGGTCGGGCGAGATGACGTTCCGGGCCCGCGACGGACGCGAGATACCGACTTCGATGGTGATCGTCGCACACAGGACGGCGGACGGAAAGGTGGACCACCTGTCGACCATCGCCCGCGACCTTACCGAGCAAAAGTCTCTGGAGGAGCGCCTTCGTCACGCACAGACCATGGAGGCCATCGGACGGCTCGCCGGCGGTATCGCTCACGACTTCAACAACCTGCTCACCTCGATCATCGGACACTGCGAGCTCGTCCTCAAGAATCTCACCGACGAGCAGGCCCGCCCGGATATCGAGGAGATCAAAGAGGCAGGCCAGCGCGCCGCTGCGCTCACCAACCAGCTATTGGCGTTCGGCCGCCGCCAGATATTGCAGCCGCGCCTCATCGAGCTGAACAAGCTTATCGCCAACCTCGGCCCGCGACTGAGGGAGATGGTCGGTGACAGGATCCAGCTGACCACGGTCCTCGATGGAGGACTGCGGCGAGTGAAGGCCGATCCGGTCCAACTCGAGGAGATCATCGTCAGTCTGGTAGAGAACGCCTGCGAGGCCATGCCCGATGGCGGCAGCCTGTCCATCGAGACGGCTCACGCCGACCTCAAACTTGATACGGCTCAGCAGCTCGGCCTCTCGCAGCCCGGTATGTATGCCGTTCTAGCGGTGATCGACAAGGGCTGCGGCATGGACGAGGAGACCCTCGCCCGGATCTTCGAGCCGTTCTTCTCGACCAAGAAAGAGGTGAAGGGCACCGGTCTGGGCCTGGCGACCGTATACGGGATCGTCAAACAGAGCGACGGTGACATCTGGGTCAGGAGCAAGTCGGACCACGGCACGACCGTCATGATCTATCTGCCGGCCGTCGAAGAGGAGATCGAAGCGGCAGAACCGGCTCAGAAGGTCGAGGAACCCGCCGCGAGTGGCGGCACGGTCCTGTTGGTCGAGGACGAGCCCGCCGTTCTGAGCCTCGCCGCCCGCGTGCTGCGAGGCCGCGGCTACGAGGTCCTCCAGGCCCACGACGGCTCCGAAGCCCTCCAGGTTCAGGAGGACCACGCGGGGCCGATCGATGTTCTGATCACCGACGTCGTGATGCCAAAGCTAGGAGGGCCCGAACTGGTGGAACAACTCCACAAGGCTCGCCCGCACACTCGCATCATCTACATGTCGGGTTACACGGACAACAAAACCGTCCGCGACATGATGGCCGACAGCGGCGTCAACTTCCTTCAGAAACCCTTTTCGCCGGCGGCCCTGGCGGAGCTCACTCGCCAGGTCCTGGGTGGAACGCGCGGCGGCGTTCCGCAGCGCGACGACTCCGGCGTCTTGGAATCAACTAGTCCGTAAGCCTCACTAGTCGCCCGCCGCACCGGCCGGCTTCAGGGTGACCTGCTCGGGCCCTAGCTCCTGGAGCCTGAAGGCACGAGCGGCCTCGACGGTCAGCAACAGACCAAGCACGAATAGCGCCGAGGAGATCACACCGATCAGCGTGAAACCCGTTACGCCAGATGAGCATCGCCAGTGCAGTCATCGTCATAACGAGCATGAACGCCATCGGGGCGCCGGCGAATACCCAGGTACGCCCGGTCCGTTTCAACCACACGGTGACAGCGAGTAGCGCGAGCGCTGCGAGCAACTGGTTCGTCGCGCCGAACACCGGCCACACCGCACGCCAGGCCGGTAGCGCCTGACCAGTTGCCGGGTCGGTGTAGGTCACGAAGACGAGGAAAGCCGGAAGCGCCAGCGAGACGATCGTGGCGACCACGCGGCTCCGAGCATCGTTCTTGTCCCAGGCGAACGCCTCCTGCGGTCGACAGCGCCAGCAGGCCGAAGTGGGCGCCGAATCTGCTCGGGACGCCAAGTCTGGCGAGAAACTCGCCGATGCCGCCGGCATAGATCGCGATCGGCGTCTCGCCGAACGCGTCTGCGTTGAACGGCAAGATGACAACTGCAGACAGGGCGATGACCGCCACGACCCCTTCGATCAGCATCGCCCCGTAGCCCACCCGACGCGCGTCCGTCTCACAGCTTATCTGCTTCGACGTCGTACCACTCGCGACGATCGAGTGAAACCCCGAGCAGGCCCCACACGCTACGGTGATGAAGAGGATCGGGAACAATGGACCGATATGCGCGATGCCCAACCCGGTCACTGCGCTCGGGGCCACCAGAGCCGGCCAACGACTTGCCACGGCCGTTGCGCCGGTCAACCCGCCGATCAGAAGGCCCAGTCCCGCGCCCAGAACCGACAGATACAGCAGCCAACTCGATAGGTAGTCGCGCGGCTGCAACAAGACCCAAACGGGCGTGATCGATGCGACCAGACAGTAAGACAGAAGCACTACGTTCCAGGTGTTCTTCTCGCTGCCGGCAAGCCACGGCAGTAGCCCGGCGCCTTCCGCCACCGCGTCGCCGACCCAAATCGCCAGCAAGAGCAGCGGCAGGAAGATGAGCGTACCCGTCTTGATGCTCAGGCCGCGCCGATATGTCAGGAAGCCCATGGCCAGGGCGAGCCCGACAAAGATGATCGCCGAGATCGCCACGCCGCTGCCGTTCATCTCGACATTCACAAACGTGGCTGCGGTCAGATCCATGAACACCACGATGACGTAGATCAGCGCCAGCCAGATAAACGCGAGGAAGAGCCTGTAGGCTGTTGGCGTGATGTACTGCCTGGCGAGTTCCGCTACCGATCTCGCCTTGTGGCGCACCGAGGCGATTGTGGAGCCGAAGTCGTGCACGCCGCCCACCAGGATGGAACCCGCAATGATCCAGAGCAACGCCGGTAACCAGCCGAAGAACAAGCCGGCCAGGATCGGACCGACGATCGGACCCGCTCCGGCGATCGACGAGAAGTGATGGCCCAGCAGTACCTGCGTCTTCGTCGGCACGTGGTCCATCCCGTCGTACTGCCCCTCGGACGGCACGAGGTGGCGATCGTTCAGCCCGTAGACGCGGCTCATCCAGCCGCCATAGACCCGGTAGGCGACCCAGAATAGGGCCATCGTCACCAGCAGGATTGCAGCCAGCATGCCTCTCTCCTCGACGGTCGGGTCACAGATTATCGCACAAGTTGCACCAGGATCCCCGTCGCGACAAGCCTGAGATCGCGGGGTT
>JBDHHM010000148.1:0-4955 GCA_039589355.1 Gemmatimonadota bacterium
CTTGCGGCGCGTGACGTCGACCTTGGGCGTGCCCGCGGGGTTCGTCTTCGTGTCCAGCTGGTTGGGGAAGAACTTGAACTTGAGTGATCCCTCGGGACAGGCCGCCTGGCAATTGAGGCACAGATGGCACTCGGCCTGCCGCCAGTGGCTGCCCACATCCGGGTTGTCCGCGCCCTGGCACGCCAGCAGACACTGGTTACAGCTGTTGCACGCCTCCTCGTCCTTGGCGAGCCCGAATATCGCGAACCGCGAGAAGACGCCGAGCAGCGCTCCCAGCGGGCAGATGCCTCGACACCAGAAGCGGGTGAAGACACGGTTCAACAAGAGGATCGTCACGAACAAGAGGCCGATGAACACCACTCCGTGGAAATGCGCCTGCCTGTACGGCAGCAACGTCGCGGCGAGCAGGTCGTAGAAGCCCTGACCGGCGGCGGCTACGGGGCCGATCCCGGTGTCGGCGGCCAACGCGGCCAGCGCCAGTGCCCCGGTGTGCAGGGCGGGCAGAAAGGCGGTCCCGATCGAGCGAGCCAACAGCGGCAGCGGGTCGAGCAGCCCCGCCTGCAGGCTCCCCAGCAACGCCGCACCAAGGCAGAAGAAGAGGACGTAGTACTTGATCCTCTGGTACTTCTTGTAGCGGTTGGATTCCAGCAGCCGCTTGCCCTTGCGCGAACCGCGCTCGGAGCGAAACCCGGACATCCAGTGATTCAGACTGCCCAGCGGGCAGAGCCAGCCGCAGAAGAAGCGGCCGATGAAGATCGTCGGTACCAGAATCACCAGCGACCACAGTAGCCCTTTGTACAGGGTGCCACTGGCCAGGGTGGTCATCAGCGCCGCGAGCGGATCGAGCTCGAGGGCGATCGAGACCGGGTAGGGCAGCTGTATTTCCGATACTTCGGCCGGGCTGAGATCGACCTCGAAGGTCGTCTTGAGGATAAGCCAGAAAAAGATGAGGAAGAAGACTACCTGAGATGTGCGGCGCAGGTTCCTGACGGTCTGGATAGTCATGCGATTCGGATGCTCATCAGACTATCTCTCTGTATCCGGCGGCCCGATAGTCCAGCGATCCGATCCCCGACTGCGCGGCCAAAGCGATGTGACCGATCTGACGGCCGCTGAGACCCAGGAACTCAACCGCTCTGGCGTCGGCCGCCACCTGGTCGGTCGAGCACATGACTGTGTTCTCTATCGACACGTCATCCAGCGAGCCGCCCTGCGGGCCGCCCCTGAACATGACGCGCGTAGCGTCGACCACGGTAAGCGTCGGCCGGACGAAAGCGGCCAGATCGACTATCGATTGGTCTATCTCTTGATGCAGCCGGTTGCGACGTCCGCCGAGTATGCCGTACAGGTTCTTCATGCCGACGGTACAGCGGGTCAAAGAGTGTTGCTTGACGATCGGCATGTTGATCAGGCGGTCGGCTTGGACGAAGTGCTTCAAGACCGGCCATCTCGTCAGCACCGTGCCGCCGAGATCGACATCGACGAAGTCTTCCGGGGTGGGAAGCATCACGCTGGCTCCGGCCGTTTCGCCGGCTACCTTGATGCCGGAGCGCAGGAAACTGCGTCGGGGGTCGTTACAACTGACGTCGGCGACGATCACCTGGGCGGCGCCCGCGGCCAGGCAGAGCCGGACCATCTCGCTCACGAGGGCAGGATGCGTGTTCGCACCCTGAGCCGGAGTGCGATCCCAGCCGACGTTCGGCTTCACCACGACCCGCTCGCCCGTGTGAACGAACCGCGCGATTCCGCCGACGGCATCGAGTGCGGCGTCCAGAGCCGCAACAGGGTCGGTGTTAGTAGCAGAGGTCAGTACGGGGAGCGAGGGATCGGGCGGCACCTCGAAGCTGGCGCTCTTCACGAACAAAGACCGGTGCCGCGTCGTCTCGCGGTTGTGGAAGGCCAGGCCCGTGCCCCCGGTGACCGCCGCCAGGGCCACCGCCGGGCCCGTCTTCTTCAGAAAGTCCCTACGATCCATTCCCTTTCTATGCCTCCTGCAGGTTCCGCCCAGTATAAGACAGCGCCGGTGTCACGGCAAACTTTTTTACGTCTCGGGCCGGCAGCGAAATTTCCGCTCGGGTGTTATTATGTCGGTGGTTGCGGAGTGCCGGGCGGTGCGAGACAGCCGCAGTACTCGAGGCGCTCTTCCCCACCCCACCGAGCTGTTCCAGACAGGCTATGTAGCGAACCGACTCACGCCGGCCCGTAAGGAGCTGCATCATGAGCAAGAAGCCCAAGTCCGAGCCTCAGCACGACGAGATCTCCCGCAGGAACTTCGTCAAAGTGGGTGGCGCGGTCCTGGCCGGGGGAGCGGCGTTGGTGGGCGGGGGGGGCGGTGCGATACCCGCCGCCGCCGGTACGACGCCCAGCATGTTCCCGACCCAGCCGCGCCGGGACGCACAGATCCAGAGCTACCGCACCCTGGGCCGCACCGGCTGGCGCGTCTCCGACGTCGGCATGGGTAGCGTCCCGCTCAGGGAGTCCGCCGTGGTCCGCTACGCGTACGACAAGGGCGTCAACTACTTCGACACGGCTGAGAGTTACGGTAGGGGTGCCGCAGAGCGCGCGATCGGCGAGGCGATGCAGCATATGGACCGGGATAAGATCTTCATCGCCTCGAAGTCTCGCATCAGGAACGACGATACGGCAGAGACGATAGTCGATCGCGTTCGCGCCAGCCTCGAGCGCCTGCAGACCGACTACGTCGACGCCTACGGCATACACCTGGCCTCGACGGTCGAAACGCTGAGCCATCCCGGCTACCACGCGGCGATGGACCAGCTCAAGGCTGAAGGACGGGTTCGCTTCAACAGCGTTTCCTACCACGGCCCCGGGCGACCGGACCAGGCCAGCATGGCCGACGTGTTGGTGGCAGCCGCGGAGGACGGTCGCTTCGACCTGATGCTGTTGGTTTACAACTTCCTGAACTACGAGGAGGGAGACCGTATCATCGCGGCCTGCAAGGCCAACAACGTGGGAACCACGGCGATGAAGACCGGGCCGGGGGTGCTGCGTTGGGAGCCTGTAGATCCGGACAACCTCACCGAGCAACAGGAGAGTTACATCGAGCGCATGACCGGCCGGGGTCAGAGCCGGGAGTCGGCGATAGAGCGGCTCGAGGCCCGCAGCCAGCGGCAAAAGGACCTGTACGAACGCACGCGCCCGTTCGTCGAGCAGTACGGTCTGCTCACCGAGGAGCAGCTACGGCTCGGCGCCATTCACTGGGTCCTCCAGAATCCGGACATGCACACAGCGTGCATCGCGTTCACCGATTTCGATCTGGTCGACAAAGTGGTCCCGCTCTCCGGCACCCAACTCGGCGCTGCCGAATTGCGGATGCTGGAGGAGTGCAGACTGGCGCTGAACGATCAGTATTGTCGTCACGGATGCGCGGCGTGCGGAGGGAGTTGCCCTTACGACGTGCCGGTGAGCACCATCATGCGCTACGCCTACTACTATGAAGGACAGGGGAACGAGAAGTACGCGATGAAGTTGTACGCAGGCTTGGAAGGCAACGATGCCTCCGCCTGCAGCGATTGTGGGGGCACCTGTGCCGGCGCCTGCCCGTACGGAATCGACATACTACCCAACATGCTCCAGGTGCACGATCTGCTGACCCTGGCGTAACGAGAGCGCATACCATGAAACGGATGCTGTCGCTGACGGTCCTCATCGCTACGGCGTTCACTCTTTCTTGCTCCGATCAGGGTTCGGACTTCCCGGAAGTCGACGGCTGGACCCGGGCCGGCGAAATATTGACCTACGACGCCGACAACCTGTGGGAATACATAAACGGGGCTGCCGAGCTGTTCGTCCAGTACGACGTTCAGACCTGCAGGACCGCGGACCTCGCCTCGGGTGATCTGGTGGTCAGCGTCGATCTCTACGACATGGGCACGCCGCTCAACGCCCTAGGCGTGTTCAACCAGGAGAATCCTGCCGGTGGAGTGCCCCTGCCCGGGGCGATCGAGGCGGCCGTATCACCACCCTACCAGGCGCTCTTGCTGAAGGGCGCTACGTACGTGAAGGTGAACGCGATCGAAGGCGAGCTGACCGAGGCGAGCGGGCGCGAGTTGCTCGAGGCCCTGGCCGACGCGCTACCCGGCGCGACAACCTTGCCCGCCGAGCTCGACCTGCTGCCCGAGAACGGCAAAGTCGCCGGCAGCGAGGGATACCAGCGTGAGGGGTTCCTCGGCCTCACGGAGCTTCCCGGCTGTGTCTTTGCCGAGTACTCCGGCGCCGACGAGGAGACCTGGCAGGGGTTCGTCGTACTGCTGTCGCCCAGTTCATCGCCCGCATCCGTTTGGGAAGCGCTGGCCGGAGATTGGACCTCCATCGAGCAGGGTGGGCACACGGTTCTGTACCGGGAGATCCCCTACCGCGGCCTTGTGGGAGTTGTGCAGACCGATGGATCGATCGTCGGTGTCGCGGGTGCGCCCGACCAGGCGAAGCTACTGAGCCGCCTGGAGTCTTTCATCCGCTAGCCCCGGCCTAGCGTTGCGCCGCCGCCGACCGGCGGCGGCTCGAAAGGCGAGTAGGAGCTGCCCTGCCAGGCGAGCCACCGCCAGCGAGGCGATTCGAGAGACTCATCGAAACGGAATGCCACTTCCGCGGGCCGCCCATCCTCGACGCTCAGGATCTCCACCACGACCCCGGTGAGCTCCAGTCGTTCACCGACCGTGAACGGTCGCGCCTCAACGTCACGGAAGACGCGATCGGCCACCAGTGACCCGCGCCGGAGATCGACGAGCTTCGCATCCTGGCCGTTCATGACCGTTCCCGGCGGACACAAGTAACCGCAGCGCGAAGTGATCACCAGGGTGCGGTCGTCGGTGCGGCGGACCCGAGCGCCGTAGATTCCCGCCCAGAGAACGAGGCTCCGCCTCGGCTGCGGAGCGTCCGCTTCGGCCCGGATCACATTTGCCACGCCGGACATTAGGGCCGACGGCGTCGACAGG
>JBDHHM010000149.1:0-5333 GCA_039589355.1 Gemmatimonadota bacterium
CATTGGAAGCCCGGTTCCGTCGGGCGCCTGCTCGGCCTGCCGCCAGAAGAGGATGCCGCCCAAGACCAGGACACCTGACAGGGCCGCCACGAACGCCCCGACTCTCGCCGCGCTGCTCCTGGAGGCCCCGGTGTTCGCCTCGGCCATTCTCAGCGCCTGCTGAACCTCGTGCGGGCTCATTCGGTGCGACTGCTGATACTCGCGGACGACCGATTCGATCTTGTGGCCCAGCTCCCGGACCTGTGGAGAACGGTGCGGGACGTGCGGTGTCGTTGGTACGTACATGACGTCTCCTGCGCGCTTGTTAGTGTTGCCGGTCTCCGGCCCTCCCTACGACCGTGCGATAGGGCGGGTTACGTTGCGGGCAGACCCGCCATTGGGCGTAATAACACTCCGCTGATATATTAGATAGGTCCTACAATCGAGCTCTGATTCCGGCGTCTAATTTGTTGTCCGGCAATAGATTACGCTGTCCATTTTCAGGGCGTATCGAGCGACTCTGTTCCTTACAGGACCAGGTACATGAGCGCAAACACTCTGCTGTATCTGTCGAGGGGAGACGTCGAGGCGGTCGGGCTCTCGATGGCCGAGATCATCGAGGCGCTCGAGGCGATGTTCCTCGCCAAAGGGAAGGGCGAGGTGGAGATGCCGCCCAAGCCGGGCATCCATCCGCGAAAGGATGCGTTCATCCACGCCATGCCGGCGTACATTTCGAGCATGGGTGCGGCCGGCATCAAGTGGGTCTCGGGCTACCTGTCCAACGTCGAGCGCGACCTGCCGTACATCTCGGGCCTGCTGATGCTCAACGATCCGGACACGGGGATCCCGATCGCTGTGATGGACGCGACGTGGATCACCGCGATGCGGACGGGTGCGGCGACGGCAGTGGCGGCGAAGTACCTGGCGCGACGCGACAGTTCAACGCTGGGGATAGTCGCATGTGGCGTGCAGGGGCGGAGCAACCTGGAAGCGCTGTCGTGTGTCTTCGATCTCGATACCGTGAAGGCGTACGACATCGCACCGGAGGTTGCCGAACGCTACGCGGTCGAGATGGGGGAGAAGTTCGGTGTGACGGTCGAGGTCGTCGAGCACCCCAGGGACGCGGTCGCCGGACTCGATCTCGTCGTCACGAGCGGGCCGATACTCAAGGACCCCAGCCCGACGATCGATGCGGGCTGGCTGTCGCCCGGGGCGTTCGCCTGTCCACTCGACTTCGATTCGTACTGGAAGGGAGACGCGCTGCGCGAGGCGGATCGCTTGGCGACGGACGATATCGCGCAACTCAAGTACTACAGGACGGTCGGCTTCTTTCGCGATACGCCGGAGCCGTACGCCGATCTCGGTGAGATCGTCTCGGGCGCCAAGCCGGGGCGCACCTCTCCGGAGGAGCGTACGATCTCGATCAACCTCGGCCTGGCGCTCGACGACATGGCGACGGCGATCCTCCTGTACCGAAAGGCAAAGGAATCCGGCATCGGCACGGAGTTGCCCCTCTAGCGTTCGGCCACAGTGGTCATGAAGCGTGGTCGGGGTCGGCCGTGGGATCCTCGGAGCGGACATTTGGAGCGCCCCGGCCGGTCCTCGATAGCGGCCCGGCGCCGCGCGACATGAAGCGAGAGGGTGCCACGGCCGACCCCAGCGTTCCCTGTTCACGCGTCATCATCACTGTGGCCGAACACTAGTGGGTTGCCCGAGCGGCTCAGTCCTCGCCGAGTTCCTCCTCGATCACGTACTGATCGTCGACGGTCTCTATCATCGGCCGCTCCTCGCGATTGACCGTCAACTCGAAGATGTCCGGTCGCGAGTAGTGTCCGGCCACGTCGAGCTGGAAGCGCGGCCCGAGTAGCTGGCGTGGGTCGATCTCGCCGTAGATGATCGTCTCCTCGTTGTTCACCGGCTCGACGACGAACTTGCCGTCGGGGTCCACGATCATGCTGCCGCCCGGGTTGAGCCACTCGAGGTCGGCCGGCAAGAACGCACTCTTGAACTCGAAGCGGTCGGGGATGTCGTCGCGGTGCATCGCGCTGCAGCAGCTGATGACGTAGACCCGGCCTTCCTTGGCGGTATGGCGCATGGTGGAGGTCCAGGGCTCGCCGCGATCCCAGGTCGGCGCGACGTGGATCTGGGCGCCCCATGCCCACATCGCGTAGCGGGCAAGCGGCATGTAGTTCTCCCAGCAGATCAGGCAGCTAAGGCGGCCGAGCTCGAGGTCGTAGACATCGAGGGTGCTACCGTCCCCCAGCCCGTGTACGAGCCGCTCAGCGGCCGTCGGCATGATCTTACGGTGCCTGCCGAGCATGCTCCCGTCCGGTCCGATGCAGAGCGTCGTGTTGTACAGAGTGGATCCGCTCGCCTCCGAATTGCGTTCGTTCATCCCGATGGCTACCGCGATGCCTGCCTCACGCGCGGCGGCGCAAAGTTGTTCCGTCGTGTCGCTCGGGATCGTGACGGCGTTGTCGAGCAGTTCGGTGTAGAGCTCGCGCAGGGCGTGCGTGTTCGCCGGCGGGATAAACCAAACCCATAGCGGGTAGGTGGGGATGAAGCATTCGGGGAAGACGGCGAGCTTCGCGCCGCCGGCGCCTACCTCGGCGATCAGACGGCAGGCCTTGTCGATC
Source organism: Gemmatimonadota bacterium (assembly GCA_039589355.1). Classification (GTDB taxonomy): domain Bacteria; phylum Gemmatimonadota; class Gemmatimonadetes; order Palauibacterales; family KS3-K002. The sequence continues at coordinate 2,616 of JBDHHM010000149.1, forward strand.
GTCGCCTCGCGGTCGAGGAAGACCGGAGCGGCCTGGACCGCTGCGACGAGGAAGGGATCGTGGCTGGGGCTGGTCATCACGGCCTCCCAGGCGTTATGAATCGGGTTCGCAAAGTCCGCGCAAAGTACCCGGTGGCGGGCGCGTCGTCCAGAAAGAGATCGCCTGACGCTAGCCACTAGACCTGGAGGATAAGATGTCGTTTCAGCACGCTCCTGGAGTCAAGCCGCTTTCCACGAAGACCATTGCCTGCTCAGCGGCGATGATCCTGAGCATTGCGGCGCCGCTCGACTCGGTCGCGGTACCGCGGGACGACGAGGTCCCGACGATCGAGGCCAAGACGCGCGGCATGGTACAGTTCGTCGGCTTCTTCGATCTGTATTGGGCCGAATCTGAGGGCAAGCTCTACTGGGAGATCGACCGCTGGGACACCGAGTTCCTCTATCAGGTGTCTCTCGCCTCGGGGTTGGGCAGCAATCCGGTGGGGCTCGATCGCGGGCAGCTGGGCGGCACCTACGTTCTCAAGGCATGGCGCGTTGGACCGACTGTGCTTCTGGTCGAGCCGAACTATGGGTACCGCGCCCGCTCGGACAATCCCTACGAGGTCCAGGCGGTCGAGGATGCCTTCGCCCCGTCCACGCACTGGGGCTTCCAGATTGAAGCGCGGACGGGCGATCGGGTGCTGGTCGACGCCACTGATTTCTTGCTGCGCGACGCTCACGGTGTCGCCCGGCAACTCGAGGGGGCGCGGCAGGGGACCTTCAAGCTCGATCGCAGTCGCAGCGTATTCTACCTGCCTCGCACCGGCGCGTATCCAGAGAACACGGAGATCGAGACATCGCTGACCTTCACGAGCGAGCAACCTGGACCGCTGGTGCGCAGCACGGCGGCGTCGGGGGGTGCCGTCACGCTTCGCCAGCATCACTCGCTCGTCCGGCTGCCCGACGACGGATACGAGCCCCGGGCCGTCGACTCCCGAGTCGGGGCCTTCGGGGTCAGCTTTCATGACTACGCCGCGCCCATCGATGAACCGCTCGAGGTCCGCTGGGTCGCCCGTCACCGCCTCGAGAAGAAGGACCCGAACGCCCCGCTGTCCGAGCCGGTGGAGCCGATCGTCTACTACCTGGATCGCGGGGCCCCGGAGCCGATCGCCAGTGCGCTGATCGAGGGCGCCGCCTGGTGGAACGATGCGTTCGAGGAGGCGGGGTTCATCGAGGCCTTCCAGGTTGAGGTCTTACCTGAAGGCGCCGATCCTATGGACTTGCGCTACAACATGATCCACTGGACGCACCGCTCGACACGCGGCTGGTCGTACGGTGGGTCGGTCGTCGACCCGCGGACCGGCGAAATCCTCAAAGGGAACGTCAACCTGGGGAGTTTGCGGGTCCGGCAGGACCATCTGTTGGGAACGGGCCTGGTCTCACCGTTCGGTGCCGCCATTGGTGAGTGCGACCTGGCCGCGGGACCCACGTTCGACTACCTGGCAGCCGTCGTGGACGACTCGGATCCGGTGGAGATGGCGCTGGCTCGCCTCCGCCAGCTCTCCGCCCACGAGGTCGGGCACACCCTGGGCTTCGCCCACAACTACATCGCCAGCGCTTACGGGCGGTCCAGCGTCATGGACTACCCGGCGCCGCTGGTCACCATCGGGGAGAGCGGTGCCCTCGATCTGTCCGAGGCTTACGCCGTTGGGATCGGCGACTATGACAAGTTCGCCGTCAAGTGGCTGTACAGTGAGTTCTCGGAAGGTACCGACGAGCAGGCGGCTCTCGATCAGATCGTTCGTGATGCTTTGGATCGCGGCGTGCGCTTCATAACGGACCGGGACGCACGGCCGGCGGGTGCCGCCCATCCGCTAGCAGCTTTGTGGGATAACGGCTCCGATCCGGTCGCGATGCTCGAGCACGAGCTCGAGGTGCGGCGAATCGGGCTGGAGAATTTCGGTGCGTCGGCGATACGGTTGGGCGAACCGATGGCGGCGCTCGAAGAGGTTTTGGTGCCCCTGTATCTGCACCACCGCTATCAGGTCGAGGCTACCGCGCACTCGCTCGGCGGCGCCGACTACAACTTCGCGCTGCGTGGCGACGGTCAACCACCGATCGAGATCGTGCCCGGGGCGCGGCAGCGTAGAGCGCTCGACGCCATGCTGCTGACGATCGAGCCCGAGTTCCTGGCCATCCCCGAGCGCATCCTGCAGCTCATTCCACCGCGCGCTTTCGGCATGAGCAGCGGCGAGCTGTTCAGGAGTCGCACGAGCCCAACCTTCGATCCCTTGAGTGCGGCGACGACCGCCGCGGACCTGACGGTCGGATTCATACTGCAACCCCAACGCATGGCCCGGCTTGTCGAATTTCATGCCCGTGACGAGTCGTCACCCGCCCTCGCCGAGGTCGTCGACCGCGCCCTCGAGGTGAGCTGGTACGCGCCGCCGGAGGAAACGCCGTACATGCAGGAGATTCGTCACGCTGTCGATCGCGTGACCCTGGACCGGTTGCTGGCCGAAGCGGGAAGCGCCGAGAACACCGCCCAGGTGCGCGCAGTGCTGACGGCGCAGGTGGCGGGCCTTTCGGCGTGGCTCGCCGAGCTCGAGAATCCGACGCCTCACCAGCGCCTGGCGCTGGATGACATCAGTCGCTGGTGGCAGCGCGCGGAGGGCACGACCCCGGCGTCGGAAGTGCCGGGAGCGCCGCCGGGCAGCCCGATCGGTCAGCGGCGCAACCG
>JBDHHM010000150.1:0-9521 GCA_039589355.1 Gemmatimonadota bacterium
GAGATGGTGGCCACCTACGACGAGATGACCGAGCGCTCGTATCCCGATTACCTGGGTGGCACGTCAGAGCAGCGGTGGCTTCGGGCCCTGCTGCGCGATGTCATGCAGGGAGAAGGCTTCGGGGTCTACCGGTACGAGTGGTGGCACTTCGACCACCGGGATTGGGCCGCCTACCCGATTCTTAACTCGACCTTTGAGGAACTCGAGTAGGCGGACCTAAGGAAGCTTGTCTCGGAGACGCTTCAGCTCACCGACGGTATCTGCTTGTACGGCAAGCCGTTAGGCGATGTACTTCACAGTTGCTCTAGGAGGCCTTGGTAGCGCGGGTGGTCCCTGATTGAGGCGAGGTCGGGGTCTTGCTCGATCCACCCCCGGTTCCCGAATCCGACCCTGATAGCGTCTTCCAGGCGCTCGATGGCCTTGTCCGCCTCACCTTCGACGGCATAAAGACAGGCGACGTTGTAGCGCACGCCGGCGTCATCGGGATCGATGGCCAGCGCCTGCTCGGCCCAGTGGAGGCCTTCGTCCGGCCGGCCCAGCCGGCACAGCGACACGGCGCGCATCGTCGCAGCGCGCGGGTCGTCGGGGTTGAGCTCCATGTGCTTCTCGGCGACCTGCAGTGCACGGCGGTACCAGGCCTCGGCTTCCGCTTGGTTACCCAGCGCCTCGTGGGATTGGGCGGCGAAGAATACCGCCTGGTAATCTTCGCGCACCTGGGAAGCCTCCTCGAACAGCCGCGCGGCCTCGACGAGCTTGCCTTGCTGGAAGCACGCCCGCGCGTGGAAGTAACGCGCCTCGTAGAGCTTCGGGTCGAGGCGCATCGCGGTTTGGAATTCCTGCTCGGCATCGTCGAAGCGCTTCAACATGGACAGTGCGAATCCGCGGGCGGCATGCGCTTCTGGAAGGTCCGGATCGAGCTCGAGCGCCTTACTGCTTGCCTCGTCGGCTTGCTCCAGGTTGCCCTCGCTGCCCGGGTAGTACATGTGGATGAGCGCGCTGGCGTTGGCAACTCCGGCGTAGGCCAGCGCGTACTCGGGGTCGGCCTCGATGGCGCGACGGAACATCTCCCTGGCGAACTCGAGCCCTTTCTTGCGCGATTGGTGAAAGAACTGACGGCCGCGCAGGTAGTACTCGTAGGCCCTGACGTTGGACGTCGGCATTTTGGCCAGGGCTCGCCGTTCATCCTCACGTAGGAAGAGGCGCAGCGTCCGAACAACATTTTCCGCTATCTCGTCCTCGATGGCGAAGACGTCCTCCATCTCCCGGTCGAAGCGCTCCGACCAGAGGTGGAGGCCGCCGGCTACGTCGACGAGCTGCGTCGTTACGCGCAGCCTGTCTCCCGCCACTTGGACGCTACCCTCGAGGACGGCCTCGACGCCGAGCTGGCGGCCGATCTTGCGCACATCCTCGTTCTTACCCTTGTAGGCGAAAGCGGACGTCCGCGAGACCACGCGGAGGCCCTCCACGCGGGTCAGGGCGTTTATGATTTCCTCCGTGATGCCGTCGCTCAGATATTCGTTGTCTGGACTGTTGCCGAAATTGGCGAAGGGGAGGACGACGATGGATTTGGCACCGCCCTTAGCTTTCCGCAGCGATCGCGCCGTGGCGGCCCGACCGCCACCAGTCCAGGCGGCGTAGATCACCAGGGGGAGGCCGAGCAGCAAGCCACCGACCACGTAATCGGCCGCCTGGAATGTCCACTCGAAGCGCCGCATCGCCCAATCAGTGAACTCGAGCAGTCCCCACCCGGCGGCGAGATAGACACCGACGAACTGGGGGATCCGTCGTCGAACGATCTCCCGGCTCAGCTTTCCCGACATTCCCTCCTCCTATATGGGAACAATATAGCCGCGCCGTCCGGGAATTTCAGCATTGATCGGGTGCGGCGGGGACGCGGGTCGCGTGCCCCCTTTTCAGCGCCGCGGCCTTCTAGTATCGTGACGGTCATTCCGGGAGAAATGGGCCTTGCAGCTGGGCCCTCTCTCACAGTGACCGCAACCGCGTGAGGGGAGTGAGATGGGCAGGAAGTACGTGTCGAACAAGGACGAGTCTGTGAGGATCTTCAAGAGCGGTTTCTTGGAGCGGTTCACGTACGTGCACCCCATTGTTCCTCACCTGATCTTCATTCCCGTCACCGCATTCGTGCTTTACCTGAGTTATTCGGCCGGAGTCGCGCCCGGCCGGATCGCGCTCCTCTTCGTCGGAGGGCTGGCCCTCTGGACCCTGGCCGAGTATTTGGTCCACCGCTTCGTCTTCCACACGACTCCTGAGTTGGAAGAGGAGGTGCGGCAGATCGTGACTGGACTGGAGCCGGGCGAAGCGGCGCTGCCCAAGCTGACCAGTTTCGGTCAGAGACACTATTTTCTCGCGCACGGGGTGCATCACGACTTCCCCAACGACTCCAAACGTTTGGTGCTGCCGCCCTCGGTGAGCATCCCTCTCGCCGTGCTGTTCTTCGCCGCCTTCAGGCTTGCGTTTGGGCCCAGCACGGGACCGGCGCTATTCGGCGGCTTCACGGTCGGCTACCTGATCTATGACACGATCCACTACGCGGTGCACCACTTCTCGCTGCATGGCCGCGTGATGCTTTACCTGAAGAAGAAGCATCTCCGCCACCACTACCAGGACTCCAGGCGCGACTTCGGGGTGAGCACTCCTCTGTGGGATTGGATCCTGCGGACCGTATGAGCGTCTCGGAGAGCGGCCAGGCCGACGGGCGAGGCGGGCTCGCCCGTCGATTCTGGCGCTCCGTGTTCCGGGGTCCGGTCTATCCGCGGGACGACCGGGAACGGAAGTGGATCGTCGTCAACAACCTGATCCTGCATTTCCGGCCCCTTCGCCTGCCCGCGAGGACGCTGAAGTACACCCACACGTTCGGCCTGGGCGGCATGTCGCTGGTGCTGTTCCTGCTGCTCGCCGCCACGGGCATCCTCCTGATGTTCGTTTATGAGCCGTCTCCCGAGCGGGCGTACTATTCGATCCTGGCGCTAGAGAACGAAGTGTTCTTCGGCAAGCTGGTGCGAAACATCCATCACTGGAGCGCCAACTTCCTCATCGCGGTCGTTTTCCTGCATCTGTTGCGTGTCTATTTCACCGGTGGCTATCACGCTCCGCGCCAGTTTAACTGGTTGATCGGGCTGGCGCTGTTGCTCTGCGTTCTCGTATCCAACTTTACCGGCTACCTCCTGCCTTGGGACCAGCTATCGTATTGGGCGATCACGATCTGCACGGGGATGATCGGCTACGTGCCGCTGATCGGTGACTGGTTGCAGGGCGTGATACGGGGTGGACCCGAGATCGGATCGGCGACGCTGATCAACTTCTACACGTTCCACACCACCGTCGTCCCGGTACTGCTGATCGTTCTGATGGCCTGGCACTTCTGGCGCGTGCGCAAGGCGCATGGCGTTGTGATCCCGCGTGCGCCTGGCGAACAACTGGAGGGGAAGCCCGAGTCCGTTCTCGCGCTCCCCAACCTGCTGATGCGCGAGTTCGCCGTCGCCCTGGCCCTGGTAGCGTTCGTCATGGCCTTCTCGGTATTCGTAAACGCTCCGCTGGACGAGGCGGCCAACCCCGGGATGAGCCCCAACCCTGCCAAGGCGCCGTGGTACTTCGTCGGCTTCCAGGAGCTTCTGTTCCACTTCCACGGGCTGTTTGCAGTGGTGGTCATCCCGCTGCTCGTCGCCGCGACGCTCGTCCTTCTACCGTACCTGAGGTACGATGGGCCGGCCGAGGGCGTCTGGTTCGCTTCCCGAAAGGGGAGGCGGCTGGGGGCGGCTGCGGCGGCCATCGCTCTGGTTGTCACCCCGCTCTGGGTCGTGCTCGATGAGTACTGGATCGACTACGCGGCCTGGCTTTCGAGCCTGCCGCCGGAGGTGCGCGAGGGCGCCCTGCCGTTTGTCGTGCTGCTGGCGGCGCTGGTCGGGGTCTACATGGTGATCAAGCGGAGGTTCGAGGCGTCGCGGGGTGAGGCAATACAGGCGGCATTCATTCTCTTAGTCGTAGCGTTTGCGATTCTGACGGTCACCGGCGTCTGGTTCCGCGGAGCGGGCATGGCGCTGGCTTGGCCATGGAACCTGTAGGTGACGGGAATGATGTCGGAGCGTAGACCGGAAAGTGAGATCGGCGAGCCGGACGGGGCAGCGGGTACGCCCTCGAGGCGGAGCTTCCTGTGGAAGATCTGGCTGGGGCTCGGCGGCCTGGCCCTCCTGGAGTACGTCTGGTTGGCCGCAGATTTCCTGCGGCCTCGCCGGGGTGGGGCCGCTGAAGATGCGGAATCGATCATCGTCGCGGGGCCGGTCGAGCGCTTCGACCTCGGCTCGGTTACCGCGTTTCCGGCGGGCAAGTTCTACCTGGCGCGGCTGGGGAACGGCGGTTTTCTGGCCCTCTCGCGCGAATGCACGCATCTGGGCTGCACGGTGCCTTGGATCGGCGATGAGGCCCGCTTTGTCTGTCCCTGCCATTCGTCGGCCTACGACATAAGGGGCGACGTGTTGGACCCGCCGGCGCCGCGGCCGCTGGATTCCTACGCCGTGCGGATAGAGAACGGGATCGTTAAGGTCGACGTCAGTCGGCCGCTGAAGCGTCGGTCGTTCGAGTACGCTCAGGTCGTGCTGCCGTGACGCTACCAGTGACCGATCACCGGCTACCGGTCACCGGTCACTAATCACCGGACCGCTGAGAGCAGGGATGAGCCGAGGGTAGTCGATGAATCACGACAGCCTGCACCGATGGAGAATAGCAGGGGTCATCGCATCGGCGGTGATCGTGCTGACGGTGCCGGTCTACGCGCTCAAGGAGAGCAGGGTGCGGGCCGTCCCTCTAGCGACCGATGCTGGCGCCGCGACGTTCGTGGGCCGGGAGAGTTGCGTCTCGTGCCACGAGTCGGCCGACAGCGCCTGGCGAGGCTCCGATCACGACAACTCGATGGCGCTCTTCGAGTACGGTGAGATCAGCGCCCGCTTCTATCGTAGAGACGGCAGGTACTACGTCCACACCCGGGGCCCTGACGGCGAGCCGGGCGAGTTCGAGATCACCCACACTTTCGGGGTCGAGCCGCTTCAGCAGTACCTGATCCCGTTTCCCGGCGGCCGCCTCCAGTCGCTTACCATCGCCTGGGATGGCGAACGGGACGAGTGGTTCGATCTCTACACGGGTCAGGATATCCCGTCCGACGATTGGCTGCACTGGACGCGGGCCGGCCAGAACTGGAACGGCATGTGCGCCGAGTGTCATTCGACGAACCTCAGGAAAGGCTACGACCCCGCGACAAAGACGTTCACGACGACCTGGTCGGAGATCAGCGTGAGCTGCGAGGCCTGTCACGGGCCGGGGTCGCGCCACGTCGAATGGGCGGAGTACCCGCCGATGGCACGGCCCGAGTCGGACAACTACGAGCTGTTGATCAGGACCAGCGACGTGAGTTCCAGGCAGCAGGTCGAGCTGTGCGCACCCTGCCATTCGCGGCGCACCGAGCTGGGCGACTACGATCACACACGCATCGAGATCCTCGACAGCCAGGTCCCAGCTGTACTCGAGGAACGCTTGTACTTCGCCGACGGTCAGATCCTCGAGGAGGTGTACGTCTACGGCTCGTTCGTCCAGAGCAAGATGTTCAAGAACGATGTGCGGTGCAGCGACTGCCACGATGTTCACAGTCTGGAGCTGGTGAAGGAGGGGAATGAGCTCTGCCTGCAGTGTCACAGAGCCGACACTTACGACAGTTACGATCATCACTTCCACCAAAAGATCCACGAGGGGAGGCCGAGTGATGGGGCGTTGTGCGTGAAGTGTCACATGCCCGAGCGGGCTTACATGGTCATCGATTATCGTGCCGACCACAGCATCCGGGTACCGCGCCCGGATCTCACCCTGGAGATCGGTGTCCCCAACGCCTGCAGCCAGAGCGGCTGCCACGACGATGAATCGGTACAATGGTCGGCCGACCACTACGAGGACTGGTACGGCAGGGCAAAGAAGCCGCACTACGGAACGATCATCGCCGCCGGCCGCACGGGAGACCCGGAGGCGCTCGAGGACCTGATTCGGCTTTCGCGGGACGATCTCTACCCCGCAATCGTGCGAGCTACGGCGCTCTCGCTTCTCGGGGCGTACCCCGGGGAGGCGAGCACTGCGGCCTTTAACCTCGCGCTGCAGGACGAGGAGCCGCTCGTCCGCTACACGGCAGCCCTGAACTTCACCCCCATTACGGCGGATGAGCTGGTCGAGCTCGTGGCGCCACTGCTCTTTGACCCCGTGCGCGCGGTACGCATGCAGGCGGCCACGCGCCTGGCCGGGATGTCGAGCGGGCTGCTGAGGCCCTATCAGCGGGAGGCGCTGGACGAGACATTGGCCGAGTACAGGGAGGCGATGGAGTACTCGCTCGATTTCTCCTTCGCCGGGTTCAACCTGGGCAATCTGTACGCGAGACTCGGCGACACTCAACAGGCTCAAGAGTACTACAGGTTGGCGATAGACATCGATGACCTCTTTTACCCGGCGAAGGCGAATCTCGCCGTGCTCTACAACTCGATGGGCAGAAACCAGGAGGCCGAACGCCTCCTGCGCGAGGTGCTGGAAGCCTACCCGGAACAGTACGACGTGGCCTACTCGCTGGGCCTGCTGCTGGGCGAGCTGAACCGCTACGGGGAGGCGGTCGAGTACCTCGAGCGGGCGGTGGAGGGGATGCCCGAGCATCGACTACCTGTACGGCCTGACCGATCACTACGTGAAGCTGGGCGAGTTCCTGAGGGCGCTTCCCATCGCTGAGAGAATGATCGAGGCCCACCCCGAAAGCCGCGTGGGGAGCGAAGTCAAAGCCTTCATCGAGAGGGCGCTCGCTTCGCCACCCGAGAACTGACGTCCCCGCCAGCCGCCCGGGCCAGTAGTGCGTGAGAATCGGTCCTGCCTTAGATTGCCAGTGTTCCAACAACAAGCCCCAGCCCGTGTGACGACCGGCGGCACCCGTACCAGCCGGCGTGTCTCCGTGGTCGTAGTGTCTCTTCCTTCTCATGACGGAGGTTCAGCCGATGAAAGTGCTGATCAAAGTGGCGCTGGCACTGGCGCTGGCGACGCCTGCCTTGGCTCAGCAACAGGAGGGCATCTTCCCGTTCGGCTATCGATTGGTCGAGTTGGAGAACGGGTTCAAAGCCTACCTGATCGAGGCGGGCGCACCGAACCAGATCGCCTACGTGTCGATCGTGCGTACGGGCAGTCGGGAGGAATGGGAGCCGGGGCGCAGCGGCTTCGCCCACTTCTTCGAGCACATGATGTTCCGCGGCACGGAGAAGTATCCCAACTATGATTTTGCGGTGGCCGAGATGGGTGCCGCGTACAACGGCTTCACGAGCAGCGACAGGACGGTCTACTACCTGCTGGCCTCCAACGAGTACCTGGGGAGGATCATCGACCTCGAGTCGGACCGCTTCATGAACCTGATCTACTCCGAACCCGACTTCCGCACCGAGTCTGGCGCGGTCCTCGGGGAGTACCAGCAGAGCGCGACGACACCGTTCGGCTTCCTCAACGAGAAGGTGAGGGAAACGGCGTACGACGTGCACACTTACAGGCACACTACGATTGGCTACGAGGCGGACGTACGGGCGATGCCGGAGGGCTATGAGTACAGCAAGTCGTTCTTCCAGCGCTATTATCGCCCGGAAAACGTCGTGCTGGTGCTCGCCGGCGACTTCGATTTCGACGAGGCGGAGCGCCTGATTGGGCAATACTACTCGGACTGGGAGCCCGGCTACGTGCCGCCCCAGATCACCCAAGAGCCGGCCCATAGGGCGGCTCGCCGCCGGACCATCGAGTTCCCGGGCAGGACGCTTCCCGTGCTCAGCATCAACTACCAGGGCCCCTCTCGGAACGCTGCAGACAAGACGGCCGTGGCTACCGAGGTGCTCGGAAGGGTCGCCTTCGGTCCCAACTCCGAGATCTACAAGAGGCTGGTCATCGAAGAGCAGAAAGTACAGTTCCTGAGCGCGGGGTTCGGCCTCAACCGTGACCCGGGGCTACTGACCATCACTGCGATGGTCATCAATCCGGCGGAAACGAACCAGGTAGAGCAGGAGATTCGCAACGAGATCGACCGGTTCCGTGACGAGTTAGTCGACGAGAAGCTCTTCGAGGACACCAGGAGCAACATGAAGTACGGGTTCCTCATGGGTCTCGAGACAGCGCAGAACGTTGCATTCGCGATGATGGCGTCTGTGGTAAACACGGGCGGCATCGAAGCGGTCGACGAGTACTACGCCACGCTCGAATCGGTTACGCGCGAGGATGTGCGCGAGGCCGCGCGCAGCTACCTGGTCGAGAACGGTAAGACCGTAGTGACGATGGTCCAGGCGGAGGGGGAATGATGAAAAAGCTAGCATTGCTACCGGCATGCCTCCTCGTCCTGGGGGCCTGTGAGATGGCTCCGGAAGGCACGCTTGCCCTACCCGAGCCCGAATCACCGTTCGTCGCGTTCGACATCTGGGTGAAGGTCGGCTCGCAGAACGACCCCGCCGGGAAAGAAGGCATCGCGGCGCTGACGGCGAACCTGCTGTCCGATGGGTCTACCACCCAGGACGACTACGACGCGATTCTGGAGAAACTCTACCCGATGGCCGCCGGGTATGGCTACAACGTCGACAAGGAGATGACGGTTTTCACCGGCCGCATCCACCGGGACAACCTGGATGCCTACTACGAGCTGTTCAGGAACCATCTGCTGGCGCCCGCCTTCAAGGAGGAAGATTTCGAGCGGGTGAAGAGCCAGACGATGAACTTCCTGGAGCGCACCCGGCGTTACGGTCGTGACGAGGAGCTATCGAAGGAGCTACTGTTCAGCGTGGCCTATGCGGGGACGCCGTACGAGCACCCCGAGGAGGGCTACGTAGAGTCGGTCGAGTCGATTACGCTCGACGACATCAAGGATTTCTACTCTCAGTACTACCTTCGGAACAACATCGTAGTGGCTATCGGCGGCGGTTATCCAGACGGCTTCATCGCACAGGTGCGCGAGGACTTCAACGCGCTGCCGGAGGGCGAAGTAGCGTTCGTGCAACCGCCGGAGCCGCGGATGCCGCAGGGTGTCGAAGTCTTGATCGTCGACAAGCCGACCGACGCGACGCCGATATCCATCGGCTTCCCAATCTCACTGCTGCGCGGCGATCCCGACTTCGTTGGTATGATGGCGATGAACTCCTGGTTCGGAGAGCATCGCAACTCGTTCAGCAATCTCTATCAGGTGATCCGCGAGGCCCGCGGGATGAACTACGGTGACTATAGCTACATCGAAGCGTTCCCTCTGGGCTACACAACGCAGGTGCCCCGAGTCAACTCCTCGCGCCGCCACCACTTGTTCGAGATCTGGATTCGGCCGATCTCGATGACGGCGCCCGGCAACCTGCACGACCGGACGTTATTCGCCACGCGGGCGGCGCTCCGCGAGCTCACGGCGATCGTCGACAACGGGATGGCCGAGGAGGCGCTGGCGACGACCCAGCAGTTCCTGCGCAACTACAGCATCAATTGGG
>JBDHHM010000151.1:0-4918 GCA_039589355.1 Gemmatimonadota bacterium
TTGGCGGGCGCCATCGATTGCCTCCGTCAGCATGGCGCGAGCGACGAACAAGTTGATGTCTTCTGGGTACCAGGGGCATGGGAATTAGCGCCGCTCGTTGCCCGGCTGGCCCCGGGCGGGCGTTACGCTGCCATCGTGGCGCTGGGCGCTCTGATTCGAGGAGCGACCCCTCACTTCGACTACCTCTCGGGGGCGGCCAGCTCGAGGCTGGCCAACGTTGCCACCCACTCGGACACCTATGTGTCCCTCGGTCTGCTCACGGCCGATACCATGGAGCAGGCCCTCGAGCGCGCCGGCGGCAAGGCGGGCAACCACGGCTGGAAGGCAGTGCTGGCGGCTATAGAGACGGCCGACCTGATCGACCAACTGGATGGCGAGTAGGACCAAAGCCAGAGCTCGAGCACTGCAGGTCCTCTACGCTTGGGAGCTGCGTGGCGGCGAGGAACCGCTCGCGCAAGTGGATCAAGAGCTCTCCGCGCCCGGTCAACGAGCAGGTGAGCCCGAGGTCCAGGAGTACACCGACAGGATTCTGGCGACGATCAGGGATGCGCTCCCCGAGATCGATACCCGCCTCGAGGCTTTGGCCGAGCACTGGCGGCTCTCCAGGATGGCCACGGTCGATCGCAACATCCTCCGCATCGCTGCGGCCGAGATGCTCTACCTCGATGACATCCCGCTCCGGGTCTCTCTCCACGAAGCCATCCGTCTGGCCGAGTGGTTCGGCACCGACGAGAGCAGGCGCTTTGTGAACGGCGTGCTGGACGCCTTGCTTCGCGAACTGGAACCCGAGCAACTCGGCGATGCCCGATGAGCGCCGGCCGCTTCAGGTTGCTGGTGATCAATTGGCAGGACATAAGAAATCCACAGGCTGGCGGCGCCGAGGTACACCTGCACGAGATCTTCGGCAGGCTGGCCCGGCGAGGACACGAGGTGTCACTGCTCTGCTCCGGTTGGCCGGGCGCGTCGGCTCGCGACGAAGTCGACGGCATGAAAGTCCACCGCGTCGGTGGTCGCCACACCTTCACCCTGCGGGCTGCCCCCTACTACCGCCGACACCTACTGGACGGCGCCTTCGATCTAGTAGTCGAAGACATCAACAAGATCCCGCTTTGCAGTCCGCTCTGGGTTCGGCCGCCCGTCGTCGCGCTGATACCGCACCTGTTCGGGGACACCGCGTTTCAGGAAGCCTCTCTACCCCTAGCCGCAGCGGTCTGGCTGGCCGAGCGTCCGCTACCGCATTTCTACGAGAACACGCCGTTCGTGGCCATCTCGCAGTCGACGGCCGACGATCTCGTGGCCCGTGGGCTGCCGCGCTCGAGCGTGAGGGTGATATGCCCAGGTATCGACCACTCACGTTTCAGGCCGGATCGGACGATCTCCCAATTCGAGAACCCGACTTTCGTCTACGTGGGACGATTGAAGCGTTACAAAGGGTTGGAGGCGGTGATTGACGCGATCGCCCGGCTCGCGGCAGACGGCGTCGATGCGCGGCTACTAGTGGCCGGCAAGGGTGACCACGAGTCGGCGCTGCGCGAGCATGCGGCACTGCGGCCCCCCGGTTGTGTGGAGTTCCTCGGGTTCATCCCTGAGGACGAGAAGGTGAACCTATTGCGCAAGGCCTGGGCGACGGTGTACCCATCCCCTAAGGAAGGTTGGGGCATAACGAACGTAGAGGCCGCAGCCTGTGGCACACCGGCCCTGGCTTCAGATTCGCCCGGGTTGCGGGAATCGGTCGCGCATGAGAAGAGCGGGCTCCTGGTGCCCCATGATGACGTGGAAGGTTGGGCGCTGGCGCTCCACAGGATTGCGGAGGACGGCGAGTTGCGGGCGCGGCTGCGAGCCGGTGCGATCCGCTTCGCCGACGGATTCAGCTGGGACCGTACAGCCGATGAGACCGAAGCCCTCCTCCTCGATTTTCTCGCCGACGGCCCCCTCCAGGGTCGAGTTCACTTCAACAAGTCTGCTTCGGAGGCGAAATGAAGATCAACCTGACCGCTCGTCGTTTCGAGCTCAGCGATGCGCTGAGGCGACACGTCGAAGACCAGCTGTCGCGTCTGGACCGCTACCATCAACGCACGTCGCGGGTCGAGGTCACCTTAACCGAAGAGAAACGAGAGAAACGGGTGGAGGCCCGTGCCTTTGTAGACGGAGATTATGATATCCATGCGGAGGCCGTCGCCGGCGACTTCCGCACGGCTGTGAATCGGTTGGCGGAGAAGCTGGCTCGCCAGCTGAAGCGGCTCCGCGACCGGCGAGTAGATCACAAGGCCCCGCGACTGAATGAGGAGATACCTGCTGAGGAGGCAATAGAGGGAAGCGAGTCGTGAGCTTTAAGGTTCAGGAGCTCCTGGAACTCCGCGGCAAAAGCCTTCGCCTTCGCCTGGTCACAGGTGAGGAAGGAGCCCTCGGTCGGGAGGTCAAGCGGGCGGAGATATCCAGTCCCGGCCTGGCGCTCGCCGGGTACACCGAGCGTTTCGTGGGCGGCAGGATTCAGGTGCTGGGCGAGACCGATGTCTCCTACCTGAGGTCTCTCGACGAGGGTCGGCGCCGCGAGGCCGTCGAGACGCTTCTATCGTTCGACATCGCCTGTATCATAGCTACGAAGGGACAGGAACTTCCGGGTATCCTTATCGAGATCGCCGAGCGGCAAGGGACGCCGGTCGTGGTGAGCGAGCTGAAGACGGCCGAGTTCTATCGCCGCATGATCCCGTTCATGAACGATCGCTTTGCGCCACGTACATACGTGCACGGATCGCTCTCCGACGTCTATGGCGTCGGGCTCCTGTTCGTCGGGCGCAGCGGAATCGGTAAGAGCGAGTGTGTACTCGACTTGGTCGAGCGTGGACATCGTCTGGTCGCCGATGACGTCGTACAGATCTCGCGCCAGGGTCACGATGTACTCATCGGTCGCGGTCACGAGCTGTCCCGCCATCACATGGAGATCCGCGGGGTCGGGATCGTAGACGTGCGAGCGTTGTTTGGCATCCGCGCCACCCGGCTGCAGAAGCGCATCGAGGTCGTCGTGCAGTTGGTACACTGGAAGCAGCACGAGGCGTACGATCGTACCGGGCTGGAGACCGATCACGCCGATATCCTCGATGTGCCCATTCGTAGGGTCACCATTCCACTGAATCCGGGTAAGAACATCACGGTCATTTCAGAAGTGGTCGCTATGGACCACCTACTCCGCTACTCGGGGGTGGATGCGGCCGCGGCGTTCAACGCTAGATTGAAGGACGTCATGGCACCTGTGCGGGAGTACCTCGAGGAAGACTATGAATGAAGAGGTCCGCGGCATCCTCGTAGGCCACGGCAAACTTGCGGACGGCATGCTCGACGCCGTGGCCGGGATCACCGGCTCGCGGGAGGGCCTGACCCCGGTCGACAACGCGAGCATGACACCGGAGGCACTGGAAGAGCACGTGGAGTCGTTGGCCGGGGACGGCCCGAGTGTGGTCTTCGTGGACCTGCCGAGCGGTAGTTGCGCCTTCGCGGCCAGACGCCTCAAGTGCCGTCACCCCCGGATAGCTGTCGTCTGCGGTGTCAACTTGCCGCTGCTACTCGATTTCGTCTTTCACCGCACGCTCCCGCTGGAAGAGATCGTCGAGCGATTGCGCTCGCACGTAGGCGTTTCGATCGAATACACGACAGATGCCGATTCTTCTGTGCCGGGTCGATGACCGGCTGATCCACGGCCAGGTCGTCGTAGGTTGGGGGGCTCAACTCGGCCTCGACCTCATAGCCGTCATCGATGACGAGCTCTCTGGGAGCGAGTGGGAGCAGGACCTCTACCGGGCGGGACTACCCGACGAGGTTGAGGCACTGTTTCCGAGCGTTGAGGGGGCGCTGGAGCTGATCCCGGGTTGGGCGTCCAACGCCGCACGTGGATTCATCTTAGCCCGCGACATCGCTACGATGCGGCGCCTGGCAGAGCACGGCGCCCTAGCAGACATCGAGGTAAACCTTGGTGGTCTCCACAGCGCGCCGGGCCGGCAACGTGTGCTGCCCTATCTATTCTTTAGCGACGAGGACCGGGCGGAACTGCGCCGGCTGAAGCGCGCGGGAGTGAATGTCAGTGCGCAGGACGTGCCGAGCGCTCGCAGAATCGGGCTCGATGAGCTTCTCGAGATGAAGGCGGGCTAGCGCTGGAAGCCTCAACCTTCGTTGCCCTGGCACTTCTCGGCGGGTTGGCGGGTCTCGATTCGGTATCCTTCGCCCAGGCGATGATCTCACGCCCGATTGTCGCCGGGCCGCTGGCCGGCCTGCTTCTCGGCGACCCGATCTCGGGCATGTGGGTGGGCGGCGTCCTGGAAATCCTCAGCCTCCGCCAGCTCCCCATCGGCGCCAGCCGTGGCTGGGACACGGGACCGGCTGCCGTCGCCGCCGCGGCAGCCGCTGTGCTGTGGCCCGCGGGACCCGCAGCGCTGCTCGTCGCGGTGGCTTTCGGCGTGGTCGTCGGCTGGGCTGGAAGCTGGACCGTGCACGGGTTGCGCCACCTGAATGCGCGGTTGGTGGCGGGTGAAGGGCAGAGCTTGGAGTCTCCGGCACGGCTAACTGCCCGGCACCTGTCGGCGATGGTCCTCGATCTGCTGCGTGCGGCTGCTCTCACAGCAGGCGCCGTACTCAGTTTCGTTCTCCTTGCGGGCGTCCTCGGTGAGGTCCCGCCCGGGCCGGCCGGAACCGCCGCGGCGCTGGTGGTTCTGATCGTCGCGAGTCTGGGGATCGGCGTCGACCTTCGAATGATGGCCCGGGGACGCCGGCTGTGGACGGCGGCGGGGGTGGGCGGCGCTCTCGGCCTGATATTGGGGCTATGGCTGCTCTAGGCCGCTTGGTCGGGCTGAGGATTCTCCTGCGAAGCCTGCTGGTGCAGGCGTCGTGGAACTACCGGACTATGCAGGGCGCCGGTCTCGGATTCGCC
>JBDHHM010000152.1:0-5723 GCA_039589355.1 Gemmatimonadota bacterium
GCGGTGGAGCCGCTCCACCTCTTTGGGCAGGAGCGCGTGGCGGACCCGAAAAGCGTTGCCGTCGGCGTCGTCCAGACTGACCACTATCTCGCTCTGATACTCGCCGCCCAGGTCGCTGCTGACGAAATCGACGGTGTCCTCGGGCTGGAGATAGGCGAACGCCATCCGGGCGAGGAAGTAGTCGTCGTCGTGTTCCACCTTGAGCCGCCCTCGCAGGTCGGCCACCGCGCCGGCCAGCTCGCCGTTTCGCATTTCTCCCGAGCGCGTTCTGCGGATCAGGTCGTCCAGGCCCTGGGTAAGCTCGGGCGAGCTGTCACGGAAGACCGTCTCGCGGAAGAAACGAAGCCTGACCTCGGGGTACGACCTGGCCAGTCGGTCGAGCCCGTACGTATCGTAGAACTCCCTCAACGTTCTGGCGCGAGCCTGCGGAGTCGCGCCCTCGTTCAGTCGCTCCCAGCGGCGGTAGCGCTTCCCCGCGAAGTAGAGCCGCAGAGGCAGGAACCCACGACGACGCACCGTCGACATGTATTCTCGGAGCGCGGTCTGGAGCTCGTCCGGCGCGCCCGTCTCACTTTCGAGCGCCCGCTCGCACGCGGCCAGACCGTCCCGTTCGCCCAGCACTTCCAGGACCGACGAGAAGATGACATCCCAACCGACGAGGCCCTTCAGGTCCGCATACTCACCCTCGACGAAGTCGACGAACCGCTCCCTGAACGACTGGAGCATGGCGAGCAGGCCCCGATGGTCGCACCTGACCGACAGCGAAACGATGCGCGATCCTCGATGGTAGTCGTGCGTCGGCACAACGATGTCGTTCGGACTGAGCTCCGCGATCTCGCAACGCCTGCCCGTCCGATCCCAGAAGTCGACGAAGGCGCTCATCGCGCTCCACGCCAGGAACGGCCACAGCAGGCCGAGCTGTTCTCCCTCATCCGCGCGTCGACCCAGCCGCCGTAGCTCGCGGTCCAGCGTCGCGCCCGGTATCAACTCCTCCGTCCACACGTCCTGCTCGGGAACGTACCCACCAAAGTCCTCCACGACCGGTTCCCTGTCGCCCGACTCGCCGCAGAGGATGAGCCAGTCGATCTCCTGTTGTACATCTTCCGGGCTGAGCGACTTGTTCAGGTTGGCTGCCAGCTCGTAGGAATCCTGGCTCCGGGTCTGGACCGTCATTCGGTACACGGCCTTGCTGTGCCGCTCGCCCATAAGGCGAATCCAGACACCACCGGGTGGTATGTCGGTCAGTCGGATCACCCTGCCACCATAGAGGAGGAATATCGACCCGCTCAGGAACGGTGTGTTCTTGATGGCAGATAACAGGCGTCCCCGATCGTCCTTATCCATCCCCTCCTCGAAGACGATCACGTCCTCCCAGCGATACTCCTGACCGGTCTCGGTATCGACGGCTATTCTCATCGTCGGCCCGAGCCAGTGGAAGAGCCCATCTCGTAGAGTGGTGCGAGCTTGCTCGGCCCGCGTGCGCAGACTTCGAGTGCCTGCAAAGAGGTTCGCGCGCACGAGGAACACTCGCATCCTGCGAAAGAGGGTGGGATGTGCCGCGCCGTACTCGGCCAGGAAGTCTATCAGCGTCGCCGCGAGACCCTCGCCTTCCTGACCTAGATCCGATTCCGTACAGGCTTCCCAGGCGAGATCTGTGAACGCCTCGATCTTCGACTCGGGCAGGCTCCGCTCGCAGAGCACCGCGCGTGTCTCGGAATCGAGCAAACCCGGGTCCCTGGCAAGGAACCTCCCAACGGTGGCACGGAACCGTGTCGGCTTCTCCACCGGTACCAGCACCTGGAACGCGCGCCGTCTGACTCCCGCGGAAGCGACCTCGCTGCCGCGAGCGAGCAGGAATCGGGCGGGCTCGGCCAGCGGCCCTTCTTCGCCGCTCGTGACGACACGTTCGAACAGACGGACCGCGTTCAGCGCGCCACGTTCAGCGGTGGAGATCAACATCCGCGCCGCTTGATCGAGGTCCAGCAGGTTCCACTCCGCGTGTCGGCCGGACTCCTCCAGCTTCTCGTGGTCCGCCGCCTTGGGCTGGAAGGGCTCGGCGCGACCCACCCATTCGATCGCGTCGGCCGACCGTCCCGGCCGTTGCCGATCGTCGAGGTCGAGCGGCGCAAAGGCGAACAACTCGTCGTTGCCCAGCCAGAGTCGCGGCGTGGCCAGCAGGACCCCAAGGTTGAGCGCCTTCCCCTCGTAGCGGTAAATACAGGAACCCACGCGCGCCCTGTCCTCGGCCAGCCGCCTCACAGTCAGGCTCGTACCGATCGACGGGAACGCGAGCCTGTCCCTCTCGACGCTCACGTCTTGCGCCGTCAGTCCGAGGGTCTGGAACACCCAATTGGGGAGGGTGAGGTTGACTTCGCCGACCTCGAGATAGGTGCGCCGGTAGAGGGTCTCGATTACATCGGCGAAGTTGTCGACGACTACGTTGCGGCGCGGCGTGCCTTTGGGGGTCAGCTCACCTACCTCGGTATCCAGATCGCGATCGATGATCGCGAAGTCGACGATCCGCTCGAACGGCGCCACGAACTTGTTTACGGACACGACCAGTGAACGGAAGTGCTCCCGCACTTCCTCATTGGACATCGAGGAGAAGTCGAGCTCCTCGAACTCCGGGTTCGGATAGATGAGGAGGGTGTTGTACTCTTTGTGGTCGCCGACCAGAAAGGCGCGGCCGACCGACGCGAACTCGCGGAACAGGTTCTCGATACGCTGTGGCGCGATGGTCTGACCTTTGATGTTCTTGTAGATCTCCTTCTTGCGGTCGACGAGACTAATGTGTCCCTCGTCGTCCATCCTGATCAGATCCCCGGTGTGCAGCCAACCGTGCTGATCGAACGATGGCTGGCCGTCGGGCGGATCGAGGTATCCCATCATCACGTAGGGCCCCCGGATCAACAACTCGCCGTCCTCGCCGAGCTTCAGTTCGATTCCAGGGAGCGCGACTCCCAACGAGCTGTCCTTGTACTGGAACGGCGGCGTCATCGTGATGCCGCCCGTCGCTTCGCTCATTCCGAAGCCACTCAGCAGTTGGATTCCTCGCTTGTGAAAGAAATGGAAGATGTCGGTATCTAGATGGCCGGCGGCTGAGAGTCCCCAGCTCAGCCGGCCGCCCGTCATGTCCAGGGTGACCTCCTGGAGCTCGTCATCCGGCCCGTGCAGAGGATCGACCCGCTTGCCGATCACTTCGTAGAGCTGGATCCACTTCCTGGGAACGCTGATGAAAACGGTGGGCCGGTAGCAGGCCATGCCGTCGACCAGAGCTTCGACCGACGGATCCCTCAGAAAACAGTACCTCGCGCCCCAGAAAACGCACCCCATCATCTCCAGGTAGCGGCCGAATGTGTGGAACAGAGGCAGATAGCAAAGGAAGACGTCACCCTCGCCGATCTCGGGCAGCGCCAGCGCCCGCGCGAACCTCTTGAACACCAGGTTGCGATGCGAGTACTGGATCCCCTTCGGCATACCGGTCGTGCCGGACGTGTACATGACGGTGGCACGATCGCCGATTCGAACGGCGCCGGACCGCTGCTCGATCAGCGAGGCCGGAACCTCGCTCGCCCGGGTCTCAACTTCGCGCAGCGCAGTCACCGTCCCGGCGACACCATCCAGCGGATCGATTGTGATCACGTGCTTCAGATCCGGCAGCGATCCCCTGTTCTTCTCGACCTTGTCCAGCTGCTCACGCCCCGAGACGACAACCGTGCCCACCTTGGCGTGCCGCAGGATGTAACCCACATCGGCGTCGGTCGCGTTCGCCGGTATCATCACGTTCTCGAGGCCCGACGTGAGGCATGCGAGATCGAGCAGTACCATCTCGATCCGATTCTCGGAGAGAATCGCGATCCGAGCCGGCTGCTCGGGGTGGTAGAGTGCGGTAAGGCCGCGGGCCAACGTCTCCACACGGGCCGCGACCTCACTCCAGGTCAGGCTTTCGCCGCCACCGCCACGCGTCGGGACCTCGAACAGGACCTTCGTCGCGTAGGTCGCCGCCCGCTGCCGGAACAGCTGGCCGACCGTGAAGTGCGATGCCTCCACAGCCGACAGGATCCTTTGAGCCCACAGCTCGGTCGCCCCGGCCGCGCCGACCCGTCGCAGGAACGCCGGACACCTGAGCAGGTCTAGGGCGTGCCATGTCAGTTCTCGCAACCCGGCGTCGAGCGGTTCCCCACCCTCCGCGAGCCGCTCCACGCACCGCTCCAGAGTTCCGGCCAGGCCCTCCAGGTCGAGCGCCTCGAGTATCGAATCGCGCTCGCGGGCCCCCCGAATCAGCTGGACCGCCTCGCGGTCCAGCTCGAGTGATGCCGGATCGGTCGGGCCACGCTTTTGGGCCTCGTCCTGGGCGGCCTCGACTCGGGCCAGCAAATCGCGCGTCGGCAGGTCTTCCCTAGCCATCTTGAGCCAATCCTACTGTCACTCCGTTCCGCTCACAATAAGGCAAGGGAGACGCAGCGTCCTACCAGACTCCAGGGATCAGGCGATAGCGCACTCGCTGCGCGTAATCCTCATAGCCGGCCAGCTCCTTTCTCAGCGTCCTGTCCTCGAGCGCGGTGCGCACGAGCATCAGCGCCAGCAGGATACCCGCCGGGATAAAGCCCCAGAGCGAGCCGAGCGCCACCGCCAGTCCGATCATCATGATGTACCAGCCCACATAACCCGGGTGGCGCACGTAGCGGTACGGGCCGCCGGTAACGACGTAGTGCCCGCGCTCTTTCTGAATGCGGACCATCTTGGTGAAGAACTTGTTCTCCGCCATCGCCCACAGGAAGATGAGGTCGCCCAGCACGACCAGACCCAGCGCCGCGATCTGGATCCACAGCGCGAACGGCGGTGACCACAGAGCCGGCCACCATCCTGTCCCACCTCCTGGCGCCCTTTCCGCCGCGCATCCGCTCGCGGATGACCTCCGGGTTCTTCACCAACAGGACCGTCATGTTGATGCAGACGAGGACGACCATCACAGCGATCAGCGCCCAACCCATCGTCCAGTCCCAGCGCCCCGCCGGGAGGAACAGCATCAGCGCCAGCAGCGGGAAGGATACTATGATCCGCACGGCCGCCTCGACGATCAGGGCGACCCTGCTCGGTTGATCCTCGTTCATCGGCTGAGCTCCTTCGGATACGCTCCTTCGCCACCGACGGCCTCCGCACCCCGCGACCCTCACAGGGCCGCGCGAGTGGGCCTTCGAGTGCAGTTTAGTGCCTGGGGTGAACTACCGGGAGTGTCGGCCGGTTACGGGAGGGAACCCTCGCTCAGGAGAGCGAGACTACGGCTTCACGCATCCTCGAACAATTCTTCAATCAACGGGTGGACGTCCACGATCTTCACGCCGTCACCCCTCAGCCGCCTCAGCATGTCGACGGCCTGGGCCCCGACGAAGCAGACCTCTGTGAAATCGAGGACGACGGCTCGACCTTGCGCGCGGTGCTTCGAACACTCGTCTTCGAGCACGGAGGCCCAGCTGCCGACGATCTGGCCGTCAATCTTCAACCTGACGAGCGTCGCGTCCTCGAAGATCTTCGTAATCCAGATACCCACCGTTGCCTCTCGGGAGCTATCGTCCGGCTTCAGCCGACCGGCTATCCTCCACGATGATCACACCACGCATGAACGGGTGAAGCGTGCAGTAGTATGAGTACTCGCCGGGGCCGCTCAGTTGCACGGTGTATGTCTCACCCGGACCGACGAGCGGCGAGCTCCACTCGCCGCC
>JBDHHM010000153.1:0-5272 GCA_039589355.1 Gemmatimonadota bacterium
CCGAGCTCACCGACGGCACCTTCCTGGGCGACGATCGCGTGCGCAACCAGTTGGCCGCCTGCAGCGTCTGGCCGGCCCGCGAGCTACCCGATGGCTACGGCGAGCCGGTGAGCGTCGGGACGCCGACCCTGCTGCTCTCCGGGACGATCGACCCGGTGACTTCGCCGCGCTGGGGCGCCGAGGCCGCCAGCCACCTGCCCAACAGCCTGCACCTGGTTGTCCCCGCGGCACACGGCGCCGGCGGACCCTGTATCACCAGCATAAGACACGAATTCCTGGAGAAGGGGTCGGTCGAGGGGCTGGACACCTCATGCGTGTCGGAGATCAGCCTGCCACCCTTCAACCTGACGGGCGGCCGCTGAGGCGAATAAGCCGGCGCCAGATGTGTATGATGTATTGAGGGCGGAGGCAGCCCAGGCGGCCCTAGGCGTATCAAGTTGATCTTCTTATATTTGGGGCTGCAGGTGCCTCGGCGGTCGGTTCCCGACCGCGCGCCCGCGACAGCCTTCCCCTACCGAATACTCACCATCCGGCGTGTCACATCGCCAAGCGAGGGGTCGGTCATGACTGAGTTTCTTAGCGTCATCGAGTGGTTCGATGCCACGGGCCAGGAGATCATCCACCGCATCCCGCAGGAGGGGTCGGCGGAGACGAAGTACGGCTCGCAGGTCATCGTGCGGGAGAACCAGGCGGCGATCTTCTTCCGCGACGGCAAGGGCCTCGATGTACTCGGCCCGGGCCGACATACCCTGAGTACGGCCAACATCCCGATCGTCACGAAGATCCTCTCGCTGCCCTGGAACTTCACCTCGCCGTTCCGGGTGGAGGTCGTCTTCGTGAACATGAAGCTGTTCCCCGACCTCAAGTGGGGGACGGCGCAGCCGGTGGCGTACCGGGACGAGGAACTCGGCCTGGTCCGCCTGCGCGCCTTCGGCAACTACGCGATCCAGATCCGCGAGCCGCTGGTCTTCGTTAACGTGCTGGCCGGTACGATGGGCTCGTTCCTGACGGTCGACATCAAGGACTATCTGCGCGACATCATAGTCAGCCGGCTCAACGACTACCTGGGCGAGAAGCTGCGCACGATCTTCGACCTGCCCAGCCAGTACGACGAGATGGGGCAGGAGGTGCACGACCGGCTGAGCCACGACTTCCACCGCTACGGGATCAATCTGGCCGACTTCTTCATCACGTCGATCACTCCGCCGGAAGAGGTGGAGAAGGCGATCGACGAGCGGGCGCAGATCGCCGCGCTGGGTGACCTGGACAAGTTCCTGAAGATGAAGGCGGCCCGCGCCCTCGAGGGCGCCGCTGGCGGCGGTGGTGGTGCCGCCGGCGACATGGTCGGGCTCGGCGCCGGCGCCGGGATGGGCGCAGGCATCGGTGCGATGCTGCCCGGGATGATCTTCGAGGCGTTCAAGGGGCAGCCCGGCCAGGCGGCCGGCGGCGCGGCAGCCATCGCCTGCACTGCGTGCCACACCGAAGTCGCACCCAACACCCGCTTCTGCTCGAACTGCGGCGAATCGCTGGTCGCCGGCGACCGCTGCGAGAAATGCGAAACGCACTTGGCGCCCGACGCGAAGTTCTGCGGCCGCTGCGGTGAGCCCGTCGGTGTGACCGAGCGCTCGTGCCAGAACTGCAAGGCCAAGGTGCCGGCGGGCGCACGCTTCTGCATGGAGTGCGGCGAACGACTGATCGAGCGATAGCCCGGCTCGCACGAGGCTAGGAGCATGGCGGCGCGTCAGGCGCTGAACCCCAAGTGCCCGCAATGCGGTGGCCCGGTGCCCGTACCGGAGGGTATCGCCTACGCGCACTGCAAGTTCTGCGGCACGGAATCGTTCGTCGATCTAACCGGCGCCCTCATTCATCAGGTCATCCGCAAGTCGGTCCGCGCCTCCCGGGTCCCCGGACTTCTGAAGGGCCGGGCGCGAGAGGCCGGCTACCCCGACGCTGCCATCGTCAGGCTCAAGCTGGTCAACGAACCGATCTGGGAGATCGAGAGCCCGGACGGCAGGCGGCTATGCATCAGCGCCCGCCCGGGCCCGGAGGGTCGTTTTGCCCAGGTGCGACTGCCGGGCGGTGAGCGCGCGTTCGTGGAACCCGAGGAGCGCGACGCCTCCGCCGACTGGAAGGAGCCGGAGCTGGCGCCCGAGTCGTTGCCCGAAGTCGCGGCGCGAACCACGGGCAGGCCGATCTCGGTGAAGACGATTCGGCTCATCCACCGTCCGCTATATAAAGGACTGATCAAGATCGGCGAACAGACCAGCACCTTCCTGCTGGACGCGGTGAGCGGCGAGCTGATCGATGTGGACTGGCCGACCCGTCCTCGCTACACGCGTCGCAACAAGGCGTGGTTGGCGGCCGCCATCATGATCGTCATCGCCGGGCTCTTCCCATTCCAGTTCGCTGCGCCGGCGGTGGTCGTGGTCGGCTTCTACTTCATGTGGGCGTTGTCTCGGGCGGGTAAGCCAAAGAGGGCGAAGTCGTGAACGAGCTCAAGCTCTACCCGATCAAGTGCCCGCAGTGCGGCGCGCCGGAGGTCGTTCGCGAGGGCACCCGCATCACGCCGTGCGAGCGCTGCGGCGCGACCCTCTGCCTGACGGAGGTCACCACACCGCGCTACGAGGTCACCGCGAACCTGAGCGCGGCTCAGGCGACCGGCACGGCGCGTGCCTGGATGGATTCGCGGCGCAAGGTTGGCATGTTGGGCCGACCCGAGCTGGTCTTCATGCCCTTCCACGAGATCTCCGGCCGCCGGATCGGCGTCTTCGAGCGCACGGTGCCCGAGCGGCACCGCGTCTACAAGGAACGCTACGACCCGGCCGCCGGAACCACAGTGATGGAGGCCACCTACGAGTACTCATCGAAAGAGGACACCAAGGTCATGGTGGCCGACGTCGAGCACATGACCCCGGCGGCCCGCGCGCCCTGGGACCTGGCGATGTTCGACGCACGGGCGGCCCGGCGGCTCGCACCGCTGCGGACATTCGACCTCGTCGAAACGCAGCGGCGCGCCACCGTCTTCGCCGAGGAGCAGTCGCCCGATGCGACCACCCTGGATCGGTTCGCCAAGAAGGACACGGAGATGATCGCCTCGTCGCGCCGCACCCTCTTCTTCCCCTTCTGGTCCATCCCGGTCGAGACGGAGGCGGGCAGCTACGAGCTCGTCGTCGACGGTGTATCCGGCAACATCATCGCCTGGCGGATGCCCGAGACTTTCAAGATTCCCACCCTCGCCTGGGCCGTGCTGGCCGTGCCCGGCGCACTCGCCCTCGGCCACGCGTTACACGCGACGTTCCTCGGCCAGGCCGTCATCGACCCGGTCATACTGTTCGTGGTCGGCGTCATCGGCACCGTCACGGCACTCGTCCGCTCCAATCGCCCCGACTGGCAGATCAATAGCTGGCCGGAGTCGGGAACCATACCGAGGTTCGAGCGCGGTGGCCGGTAAGGCGAGGGGACCACGGGTCGTCGTGCTGCGCTGCAAGGCGTGCCGGACGGAGCTGCCGGCCGCCCCGCACGACGTGGCGTTCCGTTGTGCACAGTGCGGCCGCGCCTGGGAGATCGACGCGGGCGGGTTGATCGAGCGGCCGGCGTTCTTCGTGGCACCGCCGAGCGGGAAGCCCCAGCCGATCCTCTACCTCCCCTACTGGAGCTTCACCACCGAGGCCGAGGTCAAGGCGGCGTTCGTAGCCAAGGGTGCCGAGCTCGGCGCGCGAGACAAGGCGGCGAAGTTCAAGCGTGCCTGGGTTGCGGCGTACTCGATCTACCGGCCCACCTACATCGGTGAGTGGGGCCTCGCCTACACGCGCATCAACCCCCGGTGGGCGGTGCGTAGCGGCCAGGGGCCCCGGGCGCCGGGAGCGACGATCTCGGGCGTAGACGGCCAGAGCATCGTCGGCCACTACGTGCTCGGCGAGATCGATCGCAAGGCCGACATCGGCGACCTCGACCTGGACCTCGAGGTCGGCGACCCCGAGCTGTGGGCGATCCCCTGTTACGACCTGGGCGACAAGATCCGCTGCCCCTGGACCCGAGCCGAGCTGCCCGCCGCCTGCCTCGACGACCTGTCCGAGATCCGCAGCGCCCTCGAGCGCCGCGAGGCCTGATCGTCGCTACCCCTAGCCACAGGACCGACTTCGCCGAAGATTACTGTCCTCCATGTACTCAGCCAGGGAGGACCAGCGACGATGCGACAGGTCAACTGCTTCATTACCAGCGTCACCCTCATCACTCTTGGTGCAGCGGGCCCGCTCCAGGCGCAGGACACAGAGCGGCCGATCCCCTACCCTGTGATCCCGTCGGCACAGTTCCAGCAGGCCATCGAAAGCGGAACGCGGACAACGGCCGGCGAGCCGGGGCCGAACTACTGGCAACAGTGGACGGATTACGATCTGCGCGTGCGCCTGCTGCCCGAGGAGAAGCGCGTCGAGGGTAGCGCCCACATCGTCTACCACAACCGGTCGCCCGACGCACTGCCTGTCGTCATGCTCCACCTGATCCAGAACCTGCACGCCGAAGGGGTGGTGCGTAACAGGCCAGCGCTGATAACGGGCGGTGTCGAGATCAAGCGGGTCGCCGTCGCGGCCCAGGAGCTGGATGAGACCGGCGGCAGGTTCGCCCAGATGCTGGCTTTCCTTTCGCCGGAGCAGATCGCCGCGTTCGTCGAGCGGATGGGATCCGGGTACGCGGTGAACGGAACGACGATGCCGATCCTGCTGGCGGAGCCGCTGGCATCCGGCCAGGCGCTGGAGATCGAGATCGACTGGGCGTTCACGGTACCGCAGCGGGGTGGCGGCGGTCGCATGGGCTGGAACGCCGACAACCTGTTATACCTGGCCTAGCCGACCAGTTCCTCGGGAACGCCGAGTTCTACTTCGGCTACGGCAGCTACGATATGACCGTCGAGGCGCCGGACGGCTGGGTCATCATGGGTACCGGAGAGCTGATGAACCCGGACGAGGTGCTGCAGCCGGCGGTGCTCGAGCGTTATCTGCAGGCGCACGGCAGCGATGAGGTCGTGCACGTCCTCACGGACACAGACATCGAGGCCGGGCTGGCCACGCAGAACTCGGCGGACGGGTTCCTGAGCTGGCGCTTTCACTCCGATACGGTGCGCGACGTCGCCTTCGGCGCGACGCGGCAGTCACAGTGGGACGCGGTGCGCACGCCGGTCGGTGATCGAGACGGCGACGGGGTCACCGATTACGCGCTGATCAACTCGTTCTGGCGTTCCTCCGCTCCCCTGTGGGAGAGGGAGTGGGAGTATGCG
>JBDHHM010000154.1:0-7024 GCA_039589355.1 Gemmatimonadota bacterium
CGGCCTGCCCTGGGGGCTGTGGGAAGGTTGAAATTGAGTCTCAACTAGCGTATCTTGAGGTTCCGAGAACGATTATGGCTATCCACAACCGGAATCGTTAGCGGTCCCCTTAGGACCGGGGCGGTTCCGCAGGGTCGGATCCCGGACATACTATGAGCACACCGGAAATCGAGGCACTCGCCCAGCGAGAGTACAAATACGGGTTCGTCACCGATATCGAGCAGGAGTTCGCGCCGCCGGGGCTGAACGAGGACATCATCCGGTTCATCTCGGCGAAGAAGGGCGAGCCGGACTGGATGCTGGAATGGCGGCTAAAGGCGTACCGGTACTGGAAGGAGCAGTACGAGGCGGGCCGTGAGCCGCAGTGGGCGTTCCTGCCATACGGCTACGGCCCGGTTGACTACCAGGCGATCAGCTATTATGCGGCGCCGAAGGCGATGCCGGGGAGCCTGGGCGAGGTGGACCCGGAGCTGCTGGCGACGTACGAGAAGCTGGGTATCCCGCTGGAGGAGCAGAAGTGGCTGGCGGGCGTTGCGGTAGATGCGGTTTTCGACAGCGTGTCGGTGGCGACGACGTTCAAAGAGGAGCTGGAGAAGCACGGGATCATCTTCTGCTCGTTCTCGGAGGCGGTACGTGACCATCCCGAGCTGGTGCGGGAGTATATCGGCTCGGTGGTGCCACACACCGACAACTTCTTTGCGGCGCTCAACTCGGCGGTCTTCAGCGATGGCTCCTTTGTGTACGTGCCGAAGGGCGTGCGTTGTCCGATGGAGCTGTCGACGTATTTCCGAATCAACGCGGCGCAGACGGGCCAGTTCGAGCGTACGCTGATCATCGCGGACGAGGGCAGCTACGTCAGCTACCTGGAAGGCTGCACGGCGCCGATGCGTGACGAGAACCAGCTTCACGCGGCGGTGGTGGAGCTGGTCGCACTGGACGACGCGACGATCAAGTACTCGACGATCCAGAACTGGTACCCGGGTGACGAGGAGGGCCGCGGCGGGATCTACAACTTCGTCACCAAGCGCGGGAAATGCGCCGGTCGCAACTCGCACATCTCGTGGACGCAGGTGGAGACGGGCTCGGCGATCACCTGGAAGTACCCGAGCTGCATCCTGCAGGGCGACAATTCGGTCGGCGAGTTCTATTCGGTTGCGCTGACGAACATGAAGCAACAGGCCGATACGGGCACGAAGATGATCCATATCGGCAAGAAGACTAAGAGCACAATCGTCGCCAAGGGCATCTCGGCGGGCCGCGGTCACAACACGTACCGTGGCATGGTGAAGATCCTGAAGGGTGCCAAAGACGCCCGGAACTATACGCAGTGCGATTCGCTGCTGATCGGTGACAAGTGCGGCGCGCATACCTTCCCCTACATCGAGGTGAAGAATAAGACGGCGAAGATGGAGCACGAGGCCTCGACGTCGAAAATCGGCGAGGACCAGATGTTCTATTGCCAGCAGCGTGGGATCGGGATGGAGGACGCGATGTCGCTGATCGTGGCGGGCTTCTGTAAGGAGGTGTTCCGCGAACTGCCGATGGAGTTCGCGGTGGAGGCACAGAAGCTACTAAGCGTGAGTCTCGAGGGCAGCGTTGGGTAAAGGTGGGAATTCGGGAATCCGTGATTGATTGAGTAATAGAACAACTGAATACTCGAATTTGGAATTGAATAAGGAAATGCTCGAGATCAAGAATCTGCATGTGAGTGTCGAGGGGAAGAAGATCCTCAAGGGCCTCAATCTCATGGTGAACGCCGGCGAGGTGCACTCGATCATGGGTCCGAACGGGTCCGGGAAGAGCACGCTGGCGTCGGTGCTGGCGGGTCGTGCCGGCTACGACATCACGGACGGCGAGGTGCTGTACAAGGGGCGGGACCTGCTGGAGCTGGACCCGGAGGAGCGGGCGTGCGAGGGTGTGTTCCTGGCCTTCCAGTACCCGGTAGAGATCCCGGGCGTGGGTAGCATTCAGTTCCTGACGGCGGCGCTCAACGCGGTGCGGCAGCACCGTGGGCTGGAGGAGCTGGACGTACTGGACGCGCTCAGGCTCTTCAAGGACAAGGTCAAGGCGCTGCACGTGAGCGACGAGTTGCTGGGTCGATCGGTGAACGAAGGGTTCTCGGGCGGCGAAAAGAAGAAGAACGAGATCTTCCAGATGGCGGTGTTGGAGCCGACGCTGGCGATCCTGGACGAGACCGACTCGGGCCTGGACATCGACGCGCTGCGGATCGTCGCCGAAGGCGTGAACGCGCTGCGCAGCCCCGAGCGGGCCTTCGTGGTGATCACCCACTACCAGCGGCTGCTGGACTACATAGTGCCCAACTTCGTGCACGTACTGGTGGACGGCCGGATCGTGCGCTCCGGGGACAAGCAGTTGGCCTTGCATCTGGAAGAGTACGGTTATGCATGGGCCGGAGAGCGGGCACCGGCTGAGGCGGCGGTGAAGTGAAGACGGTAGATCACCGGGAGCGGAGACGGGAAGTGACCCCAAAGGTCGAAGAAGGCAAGGGGCTCGAGGTCTATCTCGAGCAATTCAAGAGGCTGGAGAACGGTGCGGGTGGCCCCGAATGGCTGCTGCCCGTGCGTCGGGCAGCGATAGCGCGGTCGTCGGAGCTCGGCTTCCCGAGTGTTCGTGACGAGGACTGGAAGTTCACGAATCTGGCGCCGCTCTCGAAGAAAGCGTTCGCTCCGGCTGCGGGTGGCGCGCAAATCTCGCTGGAAGATCTCGCCGGGTTCGTTTTCCGCGGCCAGGAATCGGCGCGCCTCGTCTTCGTGAACGGTCGTTACGTTCCGGAGCTCTCCGACTCGTGTGCCCAGCCGGGTGGCGTGCTGGCGTGTAGCCTCAGGCAGTCGCTGGAGCTGCAGCCCGAGTTGGTGAAGCTGCATCTGGCGAAGTATCTGGACTACGAGAACGACTTTTTCGCGGCGCTCAACACAGCGTTCGTCGAGGACGGCGGCTTCGTGTTCGTCCCCGATCGCGTCGTGGTCGAGCGGCCGGTCCACCTGATATACGTGTCGACGGAGACGCCGTCTCCGGCGGTCACTCACCCGCGCAACTTGATCATCGTCGGCGAGGCCTCCGAGGGGGCTGTGGTCGAGGAGTACGTATCGCTGGGCGGCGAGGAGTACTTCACGAACGCGGTGACCGAGATCGTGGCCGGGCCGAGCGCCGTCCTCGAGCACTATCGTGTGCAGCGTGAGAGCAGGAGAGCTTTCAACGTCGGGACCCTGCGAGTCCAGCAGTCGCGGAGCAGCAACGTCTCCTGTCACGGCGTGCACCTGGGAGGCGGCCTGGTCCGCAACAACGTTCATCCCGTGCTGGCCGGCGAGGGAGCCGAGTGCCTGGTCAACGGCGTGTTCTTGCCCGCCGGTAAGCAGCATATCGACAACTTCATGCGGGTCGAGCATGCGAGCCCGCACTGCGACAGCCGGCAGTTCTACAACGGCATCTTGAACGATAGGGCGAGCGGTGTATTCAGCGGGCGGATCATCGTGCATAAGGAAGCACAGAAGACCGATGCGAAACAAACGAACCGCAATCTGCTGCTCACCGACGAGGCGCAGATGGACAGCAAGCCGCAGCTGGAGATCTACGCCGACGACGTGAAGTGTACGCACGGCGCTACGGTAGGCCAGCTGGACGACGACGCGATCTTCTACTTGCGGGCACGTGGCGTCCCGGAGGACACGGCACGGACGCTGCTGCTGTTCGGCTTCGCGGCAGAGAATCTCGAGCGGATGCGGCAGGCGCCGATCCGCGACTACGTCGAGAACCTGATCACGGAGTGGCTGCCGCACGGTGAGGTCTTGAAGAAGCTCCGATAAACAGGCGCGCCCAATGTCAGATCTTCGCGAGCTCTACCAGCAGGTCATCATCGACCACAGCCGTAATCCACGTAATTACAGAGAATTGGAGCATCCGAGCCACAGCGCGGAGGGGTACAACCCGCTGTGCGGTGACCTGATCACCGTCTACCTGTTGGTCGAGGATGACGTCGTCACGGACGTCTCGTTCAAGGGGTCGGGCTGTGCGATATCGAAAGCTTCGGCCTCGTTGATGACCGCGGCCGTGAAGGGCAAAACGATTTCCGAGGCTGAGGAGCTATTCGCGCGCTTCCGCGAGATGGTGACGAGCAAGCATGACGCCGAGGTGGACGAGGAGGCGCTGGGCAAGCTGACGGTGCTGTCCGGCGTTCGTGAGTTTCCGGTGCGGGTCAAGTGTGCGACGTTGGCGTGGCACACGCTGCACTCTGCATTGGAAACCAAGGGAGAGTCGGTGACCACTGAGTAGTGAACATCGAATATTGTACATCGGATGGCGGAAACGACTCGGTTCACGAAAGTGGCTACGACTAGCGAAGTTTCTCCCGGTGAGATGAAAGCTGTGGAGGTAAACGGCAAGCAGGTTCTGTTGTGTAATGTGGACGGTGAGTTTTATGCGGTGCACGACGAATGCACGCACGAATGCTTCCCGCTCTCCGAGGGAACACTCGAAGGGGATGCTGTAACTTGCCTGCTGCACGGTGCGCGGTTCGCACTCAAGACGGGTGAGGTGCTGGCTCCGCCGGCGCTGGTTCCGGTGAAGACGTACGAGGTACGGGTCGAGGGCGAAGACGTTCTGGTCGCGGCGGGTGGCGAGTAATCAGACTACTGGCATGAAGACGTACACACAGCTGGACATAGAGGCGATCAGGGCGGAATTCCCGATACTGGACCAGGAGGTGAACGGCCACCGGTTGGTCTACCTGGACAACGCGGCGTCATCGCAGAAGCCGCGTGCGGTACTGGCGACGCTGGCGCGCTACTACGAGCGCGACCATGCGAATGTTCACCGCGGCATCCGGGGCGCCTGAGCCTGAAGAAGTCGTGTTCGTGCGTGGCACGACGGAGGGGATCAACCTTGTCGCCACGGCCTGGGGCGCTGAGAACCTGCGTGAGGGTGACGAGATCCTGCTCACCGTGCTCGAGCATCACTCGAACATCGTCCCCTGGCAGCTTCTGGCGCAGCGCACCGGCGCGCGACTGAAGAGCGTGGATATCAGCGACGACGGGCGTTTGCGCCTCGACCAGCTAGACGACCTGCTCAGCGGGCGCACTCGCCTTGTCGGTGTGACCCACGTATCGAACGCGCTGGGCACGATCAACCCGGTGCAGGAGATCGTCGCGGCGGCGAAGCGAGTCGGGGCGACGGTTCTGGTCGACGGGGCGCAGGCGGCGCCGCACCTGCCGATCGATGTGGGGGCGCTGGGTTGCGACTTCTACGCCTTCAGCGGTCACAAGATGTGCGGGCCGACGGGGATCGGCGTGCTGTGGGGCAGGCGCGAGCTATTGGAGGAGATGGCGCCGTACCAGGGCGGCGGCGAGATGATCGAGATCGTCGAGCTGGAACGATCGACCTACAAGCCGGCGCCCCAGAAATTCGAGGCGGGCACGCCGAACGTAGCCGACGCCATCGGGCTGGCCTCGGCGATGGACTATCTGGAGGAGATCGGCCTGGAGCGGATTCACGCCCACGAGCACGATCTGCTCACGTACGCGCTGGAGCGCGGCGCGGAGATACCGGGCTTTCGGGACCTCGGACCGGTGGGTGACGATCGGGCCGGCGTCTTGTCGTTCGAGCTGGGCGATATCCACCCCCACGACCTGGCGCAGGTCCTCGACGGCCACGGGATCGCGGTGCGTGCGGGCCACCACTGCAACCAGCCGCTGATGCGGCGGCTGGGGCTGGGCGCGACGACGCGGGCGTCGTTCTATCTGTACAATGATCGGGACGATGTGGATGCCCTGTGTGAGGGGCTGAGGGCGGCGATCGAGTTCTTCAACTAGGAGGGTAGCATGGCCGGCAAGAAGATTCTTCAGCTGGTCGGGGATTTCGTCGAGGACTACGAGGTGATGGTCCCCTTCCAGGCCCTTCAGATGGTTGGACACACGGTCCACGCGGTCTGCCCGGACAAGAAAGCGGGCGAGACCGTACGAACGGCGATCCACGACTTCGAGGGTGATCAGACCTACAGCGAGAAGATGGGACACAACTTCGCCCTCAACGCCAGCTTCGCTGAAGTGAAGGTCGAGGATTACGACGCGCTGCTGATCTCGGGCGGCCGGGCGCCGGAGTATATCCGGATGAACGATCGGGTGCTGGAGATCGTGAGGGAGTTTGCGAAGGCTGACAAGCCGATCGCGGCGGTCTGTCACGGCGCCCAGGTGCTGACCGCGGCGGGTGTTGTGGAAGGCAAGAGCATATCGGCCTATCCCGCTGTCGGTCCCGAGGTGGCGATGGCGGGCGGCCAGTACGCCGACATTGGGCTGAACGAGGCGCATGTGGATGGGAAACTGGTGACGGCACCGGCGTGGCCGGCCCATCCGGCGTGGTTGGGCAAGTTCCTGGAGGTGCTGGGTACGAAGATCGAGCTTTAGCCCGGCAACGCGGGGCTGAGGCTACTCGGGTACGCGGAAGGTGATCGGGAACGCCACCCACACCTCCACCAGCTTGTCCATGTTGAGCGCCGGCGTGAATTCGAACTCGTACACGGCGCGCAGCGCAGCCTCATCGAGGGCCGCATTGCCCGAGCTCTGCTGCACCTGGGCGTTCTGAACGCGCCCGTTCGTGTCGATGAACACCCAGACGTGCACCGTGCCGCCGATCCCGGCGTCCTGCAGGATCTTCGGGTAATGCCGCCGCACGATCTCCTTCGCTTCCTGCCGGTCTTTGATCTCGGGCCTCACCGTGTACGGTGTGAAGACCGGCCGGTCACCGATCCGGCTCGCATCGCTGGGCGGCGGCGGCAGATTCTCGACCGGGTTCTCCTCGAAGGTCGTCGGCGCGATCGTGATGTCTTCCTCCAGCTCGGTGGCAGCGACCACGGGCACGGCAGGTCGCGAGATCTGTTCGGGCGGTGGCGGGATCTCCACTTCCGGCGGCAACTCGATCGCCTCGAACTCGTTGATTCCGAAGCTCACATCCGACGCCGTCAGCTCGAGACGAGCGTTTCGCCTGCGGTGTCTGTCTCAACGGCCATGGCCTC
>JBDHHM010000155.1:0-4836 GCA_039589355.1 Gemmatimonadota bacterium
TGGGCAAGTACGCCGATCTCGCCGTGTGGGACAGGAATCTCTACGACGTGCCGGCAGCTGAGATCAGAGATCTGCGCTGCCAGATGACGCTATTCAACGGCCGCATCGTCTACCGGAATCCCGATGCGGCGCTCAGCGTGAGATGATCCCCTGCAGGTCCGGTCTGCCTGGGAACCCGTCCTCGCCGGCCTGACACGCTTCCTCGAGTCCAACCTTTCTTGCGTTCGGGCGATCTAAGCATTATAGTGGGAATACTTCGCCACGCGAAGTATCGTGTGGCGAAGTAGCCCTAGCGACATACCCGACCGGAGGTCCTACATGTTCAGCGCCGACCTGAAGCGCGGGAGCATAGAGCTGATGATCCTCTCCGTGCTGCGGGAGCGTGCCCGCCACGGATACGAGATCGGGAAGCTGCTGGAGGAGATTTCCGGGGGCCAGCTCGAGTTTCGGGTGTCCACCCTCTACTCGGTCCTCTACCGGATGGAGAAGCGAGGCTGGATCAAGGGTCGCTGGGTGGAGCGGAAGGGTGAGCGACGGCGTTGCTACTACACGCTGACGGGCAAGGGACGTGAGGTTGAGACCCGGCAGCGGCAGGAGTGGAAGGCCTTTTCGGCCATGGTGAACCATGTGATCGGAGTGAGCCATGCCTGACTGGAAGAGCTACCTCAAAGAGCGGTTGTCACTACCCGGGATGAAGGGTCACCGGGAGGAGCGGATGATATCGGAGCTGGCGGATCACCTGGAGGACATCTACAGGGAGGCGCTGGCCCGGGGCGCGGGGGAGGAAGAGGCGGAGGCCGAGGTCGAAGCCTGGTTGGGTGACACCGGCCTGGCGGCGGACGAGCTGCTGCGCAGCGAACCGGCCCACGTGCGGGCGCAGCTGGGCCGGTGGATCGATGCTCGGGAGGAAGGCGCGAGGCGCAAAGGTGGTGCGTGGACCTTCCTGGCAGACCTGGGCCGGGACCTGCGCTTCGCGATCCGGTCGCTGGCGAAGCGCCCACTGTTCAGCGCGGTGGTCGTCCTTGTCCTGGCGCTGGGCATCGGAGCCACGACCGCCATCTTCACCCTGCTCGACGCCGTCCTTCTCTCACCTCTCCCGTACGACGATGCTGGCCGCCTGGTATCGGTGAGCCATAGCGCGCCGGGACTGGGGATCCAGGATGCGGGGCAGTGTGCGGCCTGGCACTTCACCTACGAGGATGAGAACCAGGTTTTCGAAGACATCGGGATGTACACGCCGAGCTTGGCGACAATCACCGGGGGTGGGGAGCCGCAGGCGGTGCGAATCCTCTGGGTGACGAGCGGGGTCTTCCGGGCGCTGCGCCTGCGTCCCGTCGAGGGCCGGATCTTCACACCGGAGGACGAAGAGCTCGAATCGCCTAACGTCGTACTGCTGGGCTACGGGTACTGGCAAAGCCGCTTCGGCGGGGACCCGGGCGTCGTGGGGCAGACGATCGAGGCGAACGCCCAGACCTGGGAGATCATCGGTGTCATGCCGGCGAACCTCCAGAGCCTTGGGTCGAATCCCCTTCTGATCTTCCCTCTTCGTTATGACCGGTCGACCCTATTTGTCGGGAACATCGGGTTTGGAGCCGTGGCGCGTTTGCGGGACGGGGTGACCCTGGATCAGGCGAACGCGGATGCTGCTCGCCTGCTGCCGCTGGCCTTCGAGAAGTTTCCAGGTGGGCCGGTGGCGGACTTTTCGGAACGGGCACGCTACACTCCGGACATTCAGCCCCTCAAGGACGACCTCGTGGGTTCCGTCGCGAATCTGCTCTGGATCATCATGGCCGGCGTGGGGGTCGTTCTGCTCATCGCCTGCGCCAACGTGGCCAACCTGTTCCTGGTGAGGTCCGAAGGGAAGGAAACCGAGATGGCGATCCGCAGCGCCATGGGAGCGAGCCGTGGCCGGATCGGGTGGGAGTACCTGAAAGAGAGCCTGTCGCTGGGCGTGCTGGGAGGCGTCGGCGGTCTCGCTCTGGCCAACTTCGGGTTGGATGCGCTGGTCGCCGCGGGACCCGCCAACCTTCCCCGGTTGGACGAGGTCTCGATGAACTGGGGCGTTCTCGCCTTCGCGCTGATCGTTTCGCTGGGCGCCGGTGCCTTCTTCGGCATGTTCCCGGTCCTGAGGCACGGTCGCACGGCGCCGGTGGACGCCCTCAAGGAGGGTGGTCGCAGCGGAACGACCGGCAAGCGACGGCAGCGGGCGCAGAACGTGCTGGCGGTGAGCCAGATGGCACTGGCGCTGGTGCTGCTCATCGGCTCGGGTCTGATGTTCCGCACCTTCGTGTCGCTGTGGAGGGTGGACCCTGGGTTCCACAATCCGGATAACGTTTTGGCACTCCGCCTCTTCATCTCGGGGCAAGAGATCGCGGACCCGGCGGAGGCCGCCGCGACGCACGAGCGCATCGCGCGCCGACTGGCGGAGATCCCCGGTGTGCACTCCGTCGCACTCGCCACAGCCGTACCGATGGACGGAAACAGCAACGTCAATCCGCTCTACGTGGACGGGTTCGACTACACGGGGGACCAGACGCCTTCGATCCGCCGGCATAAGTGGATCGGCGGCGGATACCTCGAGACCCTGGAGATCCCGCTGCTCTTGGGCCGCACGCTTACCTGGCAGGACGTTCGCGAGCGCGCCCCAGCGGTGCTGGTCTCCGAGAGCCTGGCCCGCGAGTACTGGGGCTCGGCGCAGGCGGCGCTGGGCGGACGCGTCTCGGTTCGATCCGAGCCGCCTCGCTGGTACGAGGTCGTCGGTGTGGTAGCCGACGTCAGAGAAGATGGACTGGGCCAGAATCCGCCGCTGATGGTCTACTGGCCCCAGGTCACCCTGGCGTTCTGGGAAGGGGATCCGCCCGACCAGGTTCGGACCTGGCGGGGGATGGGCTACGCGATACGCAGCGATCGGATCGGCACGGTCGGGTTCTTAGATGAGGTTCGGGCGGCCGTCTGGGAGATCAGCCCGAATCTTCCGGTGCGCGGCCTCCAGTCGCTAGAGGACCTCATGGGCCAGTCCATCGCCCGCACGTCTTTCACTCTGGCCCTGCTCGGCGTCGCCGCGGGTGTAGCCCTCCTCCTCGGGGTGATCGGCGTCTATGGCGTGATCTCCTACGCGGTGAGCCAGCGGAGCCGCGAGCTGGGTCTGCGGATGGCCATGGGCGCGCAGGCCTCGCAGGTAAAGGGAATGGTGGTACGGCAGGGCCTGGTCCTGTCGGCGATCGGTGTGACCATCGGCCTGGCCCTGGCGCTCGGCCTCACGCGACTAATGGCCGGGTTGCTGTTCGGGGTGAGTCCGGTCGATCCGCTGACCTTCCTGGCGGTCGCCGCGGTCCTCATCGGGGTGGCGCTCGTCGCCAGCTACCTGCCGGCCCGCCGCGCTGCCGGGGTCGATCCGATGGACGTGCTGCGGGCGGAGTGACGGTGACAGACCGAGCTTGGCAGGCTGTCGAAGAACATCGCTATCGTTTGCCAGGGGGACGCCGGCGCCGACCAAGCTCCGAGATCCTTTCTTTCGGCTGTCTGCTAGGCCAGCTCCTCCTCTATGATTCCGGCGATATCGGCGGCCTGCCGCCAGCCCGCCTCGAGCTCGGCGGCCTCGCCGGCCAGCCGCCGGCGCTCGACGTTGGCGTTCACAGAAATCTCTAGGGCGAGGCGGCGTATGCGTCCGAGGCCATAAAGCGAACGCCGCTCCGCCGCCAACCCGCTCACCAGCTTCTCCGCCGAGCCGGCGTCCTCGATCAGGCGGATGGCGTCGGCCAGCTCGTCCTGCGAGGCGCCCTGGACGTTGTGATAGGCGAGCACGCGGCGCAGCACCCGCTCGGCGGCTGCGCCGTCGAGCCGGTGCACCTTGTCGACGGTCCAGGGGTCGCAGCGGCTGCAGGGCAGGGCGATGGAGGGCCCGCGCTCCGTGGACGGCAGCAAGATCAGGAACCTCGTCCGGTAGAAGAAGAGTCGGATCAGGACGCTGCGACACTGGGGGCACGGCGCGCGGCCGGCCCAAGCCTCTCGGCCGAACCACCGCCAGCGCATGATGTCGGCGTGAAGGTCGTCCGACGGATAGAAGTCGCCGGTGATCCTGGAGAGGCCGACGTTCGCGCCGACGTAGGAGACGGCAGCATAGGTCGCGGCGCCCAACAAGGAGAGCCGGCTGCGGTAGGCGGCGCGGCGGCGCCTCAGCTGGCGGCCGTAGCGCCACCAAGCTTCCTCGGGTAGCTGAGTCCGCCCGATGCGGATCAGCTCGCGCCCCTTCGCGTCGAGCAGCGCGACGTTCTCGGTCTGGTAGAGCAGGTGTGCGCGGTCGACCACGGCGCGCTCCAGTCGGGGGAGCACCTGGTGGCCGTCATCGTGGGGCCAGAGGCTCCAACCGTGGCAGCGGTCGCAGACCGACCAGACGCGCTCGCGTGCCGGATCGAAGGAAACGCGGACGCCGTGCCTCAGGTGCTCGAGTCCCTCGTCTTCGACGAGCATCCGGCCGCAGTACAGGCAGTAGCTCAGCATGACGAGCTAATAGCGCCACCAGGGCGCGGCCCGCTCTTCAGGCATGTGGCGCAACGCGTGCGAGGCGATCTCCTTCAACCGCTCCGCGGTGCTGACCGGTCCGGACCAGCAATGGCCTTTGCCGTCACCGTACATGAAGAACCCGGGGTAGTGGGGATCTTCCGTGGTCGCCATCCAGGCCTCCATCTCCCGCACCGCGACGTTCAGGTAGAAGTTATCCATGTCGCCGGTATAGATGTGGAGCTTGTCTAACAGCTTCGGCCCCAGCGTCATCCAATTGGTCTTTAGAATGTATAACAGGTCGTAGTTGTCCCTCCAATACTCCGCCACCTCGCG
>JBDHHM010000156.1:0-11015 GCA_039589355.1 Gemmatimonadota bacterium
CATCCCGCTCATCGTCCACGGCATCGCCAACGTGAAGATCAGCGCGCGCGATCCCGTCGCGCACAACGCCGTCGAGCGCATGCTCGAGAAGCCGTTCGAGGAGGTAATGCAGATTGCCAAGGACACGCTCGAGGGTAACCTGCGCGGCGTGCTGGCGACGCTGACGCCCGAGGAAGTGAACGAGGACCGGCTCAAGTTCGCCCATGTGCTGATCGAGGAGGCGGACGAAGACATGAAGAAGCTGGGCCTCGAGCTCGACACGATGAAGATCCAGAACGTCACCGACGAGGTGAACTACCTCGACTCCATCGGCCGGCAACAGACCGCTGATATCCTCAAGAAGGCGCGCGTGGCCGAGGCGGAGCGCTCCTCCGAGGCCGAGCAGACCGAAGCGGCGGCGCGCCAGGCGGCCGAGATCGCCAAGATCCAGGCCAACCTCGCCATCGTCGAGAGGACCAACGAGTTGCGTGTGCGCACCGCCGAGCTCGAGGCCGCTGCGCTGGCCAAGGAACGAGCGGCCCCGGTCGCCGGTGAAAAGGCCAAGGCGATCGCCGAGCAGGATCTGCAGCAGGAGCGGATCGCCCTCGAGGGGCGGCGGCTGGAAGCCGACGTCCTGCTGCCCGCCCGGGCCGAGCGCGAGGCGATGGAAGAGCGCGCCAAGGGTGCGGCGGCATCGATCACCGAGGACGGTAGGGCGCGGCTCTTCGTGCTGGGCGAGATGATCAAGCTGTACCTCGGCGCCGGCGGCGAAGCGGAGCGCATCTTCATTCTCAATATGCTGCCCGAGATCATCACAGAGCTGGCCGGCTCGGTCGAGGGCATCGACATCGATCGCCTCACCGTAATCGATTCAGGCGAAGGTGCGGGGGTTGCCAACGCCGCCGGTCAGTTCCCGGCAGCGATCATCAAGCTGACGGAGCAGATCGAGAACGCCACGGGCGTGAACATCCTGAGCAAGCTGGGCTCGGCCCCGGCAGCGGAGGTAGAGGCGGAGGCCGGGTAGCCCGTCGGTCATCGGATGTTGAAATCATCTTACCACTGACCCATCAGCCAAGACCCGCCCCGCACTCTGCGGAAAGTCCAGCTTCCCCAGCGAATCCACTAGAAACGCTCCCCTGCCCGCCGGATCGAACTGGACCAGGCCCGGCGGTACCTGGTACGTCGAGCGAAACTCGGCGTGGCCAACCCGGCCGGCCGCATCGATCGATGCGCAGGCGACGCCGCCGACATTGCCCGGTTCCCGCATGTTGAACGGCCCGTAGGTCAACAGGTTGCCCAGTGAGTAGAAGGTGAGGGTGGCGCCTCGCCATTCTGCCGCGCGAAGCACGTGCGGTCCGTGTCCAATCACGAGGGTGGCGCCCGATTCCACCGCTGCGCGGGCGAACGCCACCGAGTTTCCCCTGTCCTCGCCGAGGAAGATCTCGCTCCGGTTCGGCGTGCGTTGGGCGCCGCTGCCTTCGGCGCCCACGTGCATGCTCACGATGACTCGCCGGTACCTGGCGAAGGCGCGGGCGACGTGGCGGCGCACGGCGCTCAGGTCACGGGGATCGGGGCCGGCCAGAAAGGGGCTGAACCCGAGCACGGCGACCGTGTCGCCCGCCGGGGTCACGACGGGAGTCGCGAGCGTGTCGGCGCCGGTGACGTGAGCGCCCGCCTGCCGCAGGTGGCTCATCGTGGCGTCGAAACCCTCGTAGCCGGCGTCCATCGCGTGGTTGTTGGCCAGGTTCGCCACGAAGGCGGCGTCGCCGGCGACGCGGCGCAATGCGGCCGCCGATGCGATCGGCTGCCGGAACGCGTAACAGCGCGTCGAGCCCGGCCGGCACTTCCGCGGTGCCGGGCCCTCGCCGATCGCACCCTCCACGTTGAGCAGCACGATGTCGGCATCGCCCACCAGGCGGCGAAGCGGTGACAGGAGCGAGTCGGGGTCGGGGAAGGGGGGCACGTCGTGGCCGAGCCGGGCCGCCGCCCTGGTCGCCCACAGCGTGTCGAGGTTGTTGCCGAGCAGCACGTCGCCGCCTGCGCAGATGCGGACCGGGCGCTCCGCAGGTGCGGGAGCGGCCGGCGGCGTAGGCTCGGCTTCCGGTCGAGGAGTGGGCGCCGGCTCGGCCGGAGGCTCGGGAGCCTGGACCGGCGGCTCGGCCTCGGGCGGGCCCGCCGGGCAGGCGACCAGGGTGACCAGTAGGAGCGCCCCAAGCGGCGCGATCGCCCGCCGGGGGGCCGAGCCACGAGATGGGGCGCTCATGTTCCCGCCCTAGCTCTCGATCTTGGGGAATAACACCGCCTGCCGGTCCACCGTGCTGCCGGTCAGGTCGAGGTCGGCGAAGGCGTCGAGCCCCGGAAGCCCATCCTCGCGACCGAGGGCCCTCCACAGCTCGTTGCACTTGCCGGGTGTGAAGGGGCTGAGCAGCAGAGCCAGCCGGCCCAGAGTGCGGGCCAGGCTGCCGAGGGCGGCGTCGAGCTGCGCGCCACCCGACTCGTCCTTGGCCAGCTTCCACGGCGCCTGCTCCTCGATGAAGCCGTTGGCGGCACGAGCCAGCTCCATCGTTGCCGTGATTCCCTCGTGCAGCAGGTAGCCATCCATCGCCTCACGGTAGGCCGCCAGCACCTCGCCGGCTCGCCGGTCGAGGTCGGTCTCCTCGGCCCTCGGCACCTCGGCCTCGCGGTACTTGTGGATCATCGCCAGCGTGCGGTTCGCCAGGTTGCCTAGGTCGTTCGCCAGCTCGGCGTTGTAAACGTCGTCGAAACGCTGCCAGGTGAAGTCGGCGTCGCCGTCCCAGGGGACCTCGCGCAGCAGGTAGTAGCGCAGCGGGTCGGGCCCGTAGCGCTCGGTCGCGCTTGCCAGGGTCACCGGCGCGCCGGCCGACTTCGAGAGCTTGCGGCCGCCCCAATGGATGTAGCCGTGCGCCCAGACGGTCTCGGGTAACTCGACGCCGGCGGCCATCAGCATCGCCGGCCAGATGATACAGTGATGTCGAGTGATGCCCTTGCCGATCACGTGCAGGCTCGCCGGCCACCACTCGCCATGCCGATCGTCGGGGAATCCCACGGCCGAAAGGTAGTTGATCAGCGCGTCATACCAGACGTAGACCGCGTGCTGTTCGTCGCCGGGGAAGCGGATACCCCACTCGCGTTGCGGTCGTGACACCGACACATCCTGCAGCCCTTCCTTGAGGACGTTGCGGATCTCGTTGCGCCGGATCTCCGGCTGCACGAACTCCGGGTGCCGCTCGATGTGCTCGAGCAATGCGTCACGGAACGCCGACAGCCTGAAAAAGTAGTTGTCTTCCTTCGTCCACGAGATCTCGCGGTCCGGATGCTCCGGGCAGCGTCCCTCGACCAGGTCCTTCTCCTGCTTGAAGGTCTCGCAGCGCTCGCAGTAGTAGCCCTCGTAGGTGCCCTCGTAGATGTGACCCGCCTGCTTCGTGCGCTCGACCAGTTCGATGACCGCCTCCACGTGACGCGGCTCTGTCGTCCGGATAAAATCGTCGTGACTGATCGCGAGGCGTTTCCAGGCGTCCTCGAACACGACCGCTAGCCGATCCACCCATTCCTGCGGCTGCAATCCCGCTTCCGCCGCCGGCTCCAGGATGGTCTGCGAGTTCTCGTCCATCCCGATGACGAAGTGGACTTCGTCGCCGCACAGCCGCCGGTAACGGGCGATGGCGTCGGCGCCGATCTTCTCGAACGCGTGACCCAGGTGCGGGTCGCCGTTCGAGTAGTCGATCGCGGTCGTGATGTAGTATCGGGACAAGGCTCGGGCCCTAGTTGTTCCTGGAGCTCCTGCGTGCTTCGGCGGTCTCGCGCTTCAGGTCATCGAGTGCCACCGTCCGCAGCTCGCCCGTAGGACCCCTCAGCGTCACGCGGTTCGCGAAGATGTTCACTCCTACGACTTCCTCTTCACCTACCGACGTGCGTACCTGCCGACCTTCCTTCGGGAAACGCTTGCGCGCCTGGACGTAGAAATCGTGCTCGTAGCGCAGAGAGCACATCAGCCGGCCGCACGCACCCGAGATCTGCGACGGGTTGAGCGACAGGTTCTGGTCCTTGGCCAGCTGCAGCGTCACCGGCTTGAGCTCGGGCAGCCAGTTCGATGAGCATAGCTCGCGCCCGCAACGCCCCACGCCGTCCAGCCGCTTCGCTTCATCGCGCACGCCGATCTGCTTCAGCTCGATCCGCGTCCGGTACTTCTTCGCCAGGCTCCGCAC
Organism: Gemmatimonadota bacterium; assembly: GCA_039589355.1. Lineage (GTDB taxonomy): Bacteria > Gemmatimonadota > Gemmatimonadetes > Palauibacterales > KS3-K002. The sequence goes on from JBDHHM010000156.1 coordinate 4,206, forward strand.
CAGCGTGCGAAAATCTACGCGCTTGTCGGCCGTGAAGTAGATGATCAGCTTGTTGCGGTCCCACTGCCACTCCGCATCGCTGATCTTCATCTTGAGGTTGTGGTCCGCCACCATCTGCCGGACCTCGCGACGGATCTCGCCTTCCTCGTCACGCAGCCCGAGGACTCGCTCCACGTCCACCGGTGCGGCGCGCCTCAGCACTCTGCGGTTCGGCAGGTTGTTGGCGTTGCAGCCCTCGCAGACCTGGCACTTCCTTCGCGCCAGTCCGTCGGTGGCGCTGACCAGGCCGAGGTCCTGGCCCCGGTCCGCATCGACCACGATGTACTCGCGGTCACGGAGCGGCGGGGTAACGTGTGCCGTGAAGAACTCGCGGCGCTTGCCTTTGAAGCGTACTTCGATGAACTGGGGCTGCGGACCGCGAGAGATGATCCCGTGTGCGGCAGGTATCGGTTCTTCGCCGGGTGCTTCTTCCGGACGCTCGTCCTTCTCGTTGGGCGCCCGATCAATCACCGTCCCACGCTCCCATCTTGCGATACTTCGCGTAGCGGCCGTCGAGCAGCTCGGCCACCGACCGCTCGCCCAGCTCGGCCAGGTTACGCATCAGCGACTCCTTCAGCACCTTGGCTGTGCCGTCCCAGTCCTCGTGGGCGCCGCCGGGTGGCTCGTCGATGACCTCATCGATCACGCCCAACCCCAAGAGATCGGGCGCCGTCAGCTTGAGCGCCGACGCGGCCTTCGAGCGTGCCTCCTCCGTGTTTTCCTTCCAAAGGATCGACGCGCATCCCTCCGGCGAGATGACCGAGTAGATCGCGTACTCGAGCATGACTATGCGGTCGGCGACGGAGAGTCCAAGCGCGCCGCCGCTGCCGCCTTCTCCGATCACCGCGGCGAGGATCGGCACCTCGAGCAGCGACATCTCCAATAGGTTCCTGGCGATCGCCTCGGCCTGGCCGCGCTCCTCCGCCCCGATACCCGGGTACGCCGCCGGCGTGTCGATGATCGTGATCACCGGCCGGCTGTACTTCTCCGCCAGTCGCATCATGCGGAGCGCTTTCCGGTAGCCCTCAGGATGCATCATCGCGAAGTTGCGCTTCAGGTTCTCCTTCGTGTTGCGGCCCTTCTGCTGAGCGATGAGCATTACCGATCGGCCGTCGAGACAGGCCCAGCCGCAGGCCACCGCCGGATCGTCCCGGAACGCGCGGTCACCGTGCAGCTCGACGAAGTCGGTGAAGACGCGCTCGATCATGTCCAGCGAGTGCGGACGCTGCTGGTGCCGCGCGACCTTTACTCGCTCCATGGGAGTGAGCGACTGGAGAGTGTCGGCGCGCAACCCCTCCAGGCGGGCTTCCAGCTTCTTGAGCTCTGCTTCCACGTCGAGCCCCCTCTCGCTGGCCAGCTCTTTCAGCTGCCCGATTCGGGCTACCACCTCGCCGATCGAGCGCTCGAAATCCTGATGAGATGCCATAAACCGCGGTGCTGCAGGTGGCTACGAATATGCCGGGACTTGATAAGATAGCACAAGCGGCGGGGATGCACAGGGTTTTCGGTACCAGTAGCCGGTAACCAGTAGCCGGTGGCCGGTAACCAGTAGCCGGTGGACCGGTAGTCGGTGGCCGGTAACCAGTAGCCGGTGGACCGGTAGTCGGTGGCCGGTGGACCGGTCTGTTCTTACTGGTTACCGGCTACGGGCTACCGGCTACCGGTTAGATTTCCACGAGGCGCACGCGCGCTTCACCCAGCACGCCGCGCAGCTCCGCCAACACCGAGGGGACCGGGGCGACACGAAGCGCGCGGGACCGCAGACGCGAGGGGTGGATGGCTGCCGGCCCCGGGTGCGCGCGGGCGATCTTGATCGCCTTCTCCAGGCGGTCGGCGTCGACCTCCGACGAGCTCGACAGTTCGAGGCAGACGGCGATGCGCCCGCTCTCGTAGACCTCTTCGAGCGGGGTGGCGGCGTCGAGGAACAGGGGTGGATCGCCTTCGTCGCGCTCCCGACCCGAGACGCTGCCCCTCAACAGCACCGGATTGCCCTGCTCCAGTGTGTCGCGGTTCCTGCTCCAGGCGTCGCGGAAAGCGAGAGCGGTGGCCGTGCCGTGGTAGTCCTCGAACACGATGCGCGCCCACTCCGAGCCGTCCTTGCGCGAGATGCGCCGCGAGACCTCGGTGACGACGCAGGCGATCTCGACCTTGCGGTCGCGCCGCTCCACGAGGTTGCTGGCGTTGGTGCGCTGAGCATACAGCTCGACCAGGTCGCGGTGCGCGTCGAGTGGGTGGCCCGACACGAAGAAGCCCACCATTTCCTTCTCGCGCGCCAGCTTCTCCTGCTCGGTCCACTCCGGCACGTTGGGTAGCGGCGGCTCCGACGGGCCGATGTGGCTGTCATCTTCGCCGCCGAACAGGCTGCCCTGGCCCGTCTCCCGTTCCCGCTGCTGGAGCTGCGCCTCGCGCAACGTTACCTCCAGCCCTTCCGCCAGAGCGGCGCGCGGGCCGAGTCCATCGAAAGCGCCGGCACCGATTAGCGCCTCGACCACCCGCTTGTTGTTGAGTCGCAGGTCGACCCTGCTGCAGAAATCGAACAGCGAGACAAAGGGCCCTTCGCTGCGGCGCGCCTCGATGATCGAGTCGATCGCCGAACGACCGACGCCGCGGATCGCGCCCAGACCGAAGCGGATGCTGCTGTCACTGACCACCGTGAACTTGTAGCCGGACTCGTTCACGTGCGGCGCCATGACCTCGAGGCCCAGTGAACGGCATTGGTTAATCGAACCGACCACCTTGTCGGTGTTGCCGATCTCCGAGGTCAGCAGGGCCGCCATGAACTCGGCCGGGTAGTGGCGTTTGAGCCAGGCGGTCCGATAGGAGATCACCGCGTAGGCAGTGGAGTGGGCTTTGGGGAACCCGTAGCGGCCGAACGTCTCCAACAGCGACGCCACGTGCTCCGCCTCGCGCCGCCGCACTCCACCGGCGATCGCCCGCTCGATGAAACGATCCAACTCCTGGCGGATGAGCACCGGGTCCTTCTTGCCGACGGCCTTACGGAGCACATCGGCTTCGGCGAGGCTGAAGCCGGCCATCGCGTTGGCGGCCTGCATCACCTGCTCCTGGTAGGTGATGACGCCGTACGTCGGTTCCAGCACGCCCGCCAGCGTCTCGTGCGGGTAGCTCACCGGCTCCGAGCCGCGCTTGCGCCGGATGTAGACATCCGTCATCCCCGAGTCGAGCGGGCCCGGCCGGATGAGCGCGTTCACCGCTATCAGGTCGTCGAAGCGGTCGCAACGCATCGCCCGCAGCTTGTCGGTGGCCAGCGATGACTCGAACTGGAAGACGCCGGCGGTAGCACCGCTCGCCAGCATCTCGTAGACCTCCGGATCCTCTAGCCCCAGCTCGTCCCAGTCGAGCTCGACGCCGTGCCGCTCCTTGATATTCGCCGTCGCGTCGCTGATCACGGTGAGCGTCTTGAGGCCGAGGAAATCGAACTTCAGCATCCCCGTCTTTTCGAGGCTCACCATGTCGTACTGCGTGATAACCAGATCGCCGTTCTGTGACTCGGCCGCCGCGCCACGTGTCGGCGCGGTCATCACCGGGACATAGTCATCCAGCGGTCCTGGTGCGATAACGACGCCGGCGGCGTGCACCGACGTATGGCGAGATAGCCCCTCGAGGGTCGCTGCGTAATCCAGCAGCTCCTTGTATCGCGGCTCCTCCTTGTACAGCTCCTTCAGCTCCTCCACCCGGTCAACCGCGTCCTTCACCGAGAGCGAGTAGCCTGGCGAGCTGGGGATGAGCTTCGCGATGCGGTCGGTCTCCGCCGGCGTGAAGCCCAGCGTTCGGCCGACGTCCCGAACCACCGCCCGGGCCTGCATAGTCCCGAATGTGACGATCTGGCCGACCGAATCTGAGCCGTACTTCGACCGCACGTACTCGATGACTTCGCCGCGTCGCTCATAGCAGAAGTCGACGTCGATGTCGGGCATCGAGATTCGGTCCGGGTTCAGGAAGCGCTCGAACAGGAGATCGAAACGCAACGGGTCGATGTCGGTGATGCGCAACGCGTAAGCGACCACCGACCCGGCCGCCGAGCCACGGCCCGGGCCAACTGGCACCCCGGCCTCCCGCGCCGCCCGGATGAAATCCCAGACGATGAGGAAGTAACCGCTGTAGCCGCACCGCGTGATCACGTCCAGCTCGTAGTCGAGCCGCTCCCGCACCTCGTCCGCTAGCGGATCGCCGAACCGCTCCCTGATCCCACGCTCGGCCAGCTCGCGCAGTAGTTCGTCTTCGCTGGTGTACCCTTGCGGCCGCGGGAACTCGGGCAGGTAGACCTTCTCTTCGAACTCGACGTCGCACAGCTCGGCGACCTGCAGCGTGCTGGCGATGACGTCGGGCCGCTCCGGGAACAGCGCCGCCATCTCCTCGCTCGACTTGAAGTAGCTCTCCTGCCCGTAGAAGCGGAGACGCTTCGGATCGTCCCGGTCCTTTCCCGTCCCGATACAGAGCAGGATGTCGTGGGCATCGGCGTCCTCGCGCTGCAGGTAGTGCGCGTCGTTTGTCGCCAGCACGGGCAGACCGAGGTCGTCCGCCAGCTGCAAGACACCGTCGCGTACCTTCTCCTCGCCGGGTATGCCGTGGTCCTGCACCTCCAACCAGTAGTTGCCTTCGCCGAACAGCCGTGCGTGCCATTCCGCCGCGCGCTTCGCCTTTTCGTACTGGTCCTGCAGCAGGTAGAGCGCCAGCTCGCCCGACATGCATGCCGAGGTAGCGACCAGGCCGGCGGCGTGCTCCTCGAGTACCTCGTGATCGATGCGCGGCTTACGGTAGAAACCTTCTACCTGCCCGATCGATACCAACTTCACAAGGTTGCGATAGCCCTCCCGATCGCGGGCCAGCAGAACCAGGTGGGCGTAGTCCTGAGGCGCGTCGGGCGGCTTCTCCTTCGAGCGGTGATCGCCGAACGCGACGTAGGCCTCGCAACCGATGATCGGCCGTATGCCCTTCTCCCGCGCTTTTTCGTAGAAGTGGTAGGCGCCGTGCAGGTTGCCGTGGTCGGTCAGGGCCAGCGCCGGCATACCGAGCTCGACGGCACGGTCGACCAGCGCGTCCAGCTTGTTGGCCCCGTCGAGCAGAGAATACTCGCTATGACAATGCAGATGAACGAACGTCATGCTTTGGCAGTGGCGTGCGTCTCTCTATTCAGTGCAGCGGAACGAATCCAGCAGTATCTCCAATTGCCTCAAATAGGGATACTTGTCCGTCCCCGGGGCGAAGAGCCAGGCGTCTATATAGTAAGTACGATCCTGCTGTGGGCAGGCGATCGTTCGCGCGATGAACGGCCCGGCCGCCGGAAAGTCCGAACGGTCCTGCCAGACGCCGCGTAGCTCGAGTCCCGCCAGTCCGTTCACCTCGATTGTCCCCGAGCTGGTCCCTTCCTCCAGGATGTCCTGCGGTAGGTCGTAATGCACTTCGCCGATACTCTGGCGCCAGGCGCGCAGCATCTCGGGCGTCACCTCGTCGGCGCCGCTGCGCCAGGTCAGTAACATCGAACGCAGCAGGTCGGTGTCGCCCTGGCGGTACGGGTTGCCGAAGCGGAACAGCGAGTCTTCGATGCTGAACAGGTAGACGCTCGGCAGCTGCAGGGTGAAGCCGTAGTCGGACAGCGCCTCCGCCAGCGAGTCGTTCAGCCCGCTGGTGTACATGCGCTCCAGGACCCACTCGTCGTACTCGCGCTCCAGGAGATCGTACAGCTCGGGTAGCAGCCCGCGGACCGCTTCCGCCTGGCCCTCGGGCGGCAGTAGCAGCGCCGTCGCCAGCTGGTTCCGGGCCCAGACCTCTTCGGCCTGGACGATGGCGGGCGGGTTGGCGTCCGCGGTCGGCGAAGCGTCGAGGATGCGCCGGACGGCGTCGTTCTCGCGGGTGCCCAGTACGACGACCTGCTGCCAGATCCGCATGTCCTCCCAGAGCGTGTGAATGCCCGTTGCTCGAGTGCCTCCATCACGTCGGGCCCTACCTCTTCCCAGAGCGCCGACTCGGCGAGCGCGATGATGCTATTCCGATCGCCGAACGACTGCGGCGCCTTGCAGCCGGGTAGCGAGAGGACGACGACCAGGACTGAAAGGGAAACAGAACTCGTTGGGTGATCATCGACCTAACATATATCGACGCTCGGCGGACGGACAGACCGCCGCCGGCCCGGCTGCGAGAAAACCACCTCGATCGGCCCTGAAGAAAATGCTTGACAACTTCGGCATTGCCTATTATTTGGCGTTTTAGGTGTCATGTAGCGGCCTGGAGGCCGTCGATCGTCGGGATCTCCCCCAGATTCCCCAGGAGGAGGGACGATGAACGCGATGCGGGATCCGAGCCTGGGTCCGGACGATCTCTACTCCGCGCGTCACGAGACCGAACTCGAATACAGAGACGAGTTCGACGAGTACGCGCAGGAAGAGGTCGAGCTCGACGAGGAGCTCGAGGACGAGGACGAGGACGAGGACGAGTGGGACGACGAGTTCGAGGACGAGGATTACGAAAACGACGACGTGGCAGCCCGCAAACCACGCCTCGAGGATTGGGAGTGAGCCCCGTCGCCGTGAAAGTGGACGGCTGATGAGAGGGTCTGAAGGGCCCTCTTGTCGTTTCTGGCCGGGCATCATCGCCCTCACCGCCGGCTCCGCCCTCGCCGGCGGCGCCCTCGCACAGCAGGATCCCGCACGGCAGGAGCCGCCGGGGTCGCCGATCGCCGAGCTGGTGGGCGGCGCCCTCGACGCGCCCGAGCTGCCGGTCATGACGGCGGGCCTCATCGACACGATCGGCGGC
>JBDHHM010000157.1:0-4787 GCA_039589355.1 Gemmatimonadota bacterium
CGCCTGGCAGGCGAGCACGGAGAGGACGATGGCGAGTGCGGCGATCCGAGAAAGCATGGCAAGCTCCCCGGTTGCAATGAGTTGTGTGCTTGAGAGATCAAAGCTGACTGACCGGGGATTATACTGCTGCCGCGGCCGTGGGTACAGAGTGGGGTCGCCGGGAGTCGCCGGCGGGCGGTCTCGCTTCGGATACACCACCTTCGCTCGGACCGCCCGCGCGGCTCCCTGGCTCTAGCCACGTTCCGGCACAGGGAGCCGAGGGTGTCGTCGAGCGTAGTCCGGAAACGCGCGAGGGAGGGCGCGGCGATGGGTTCCGAGCGGACATTTGGAGCGCGGCGGCGGCGAAGCCGCCGTTCCCGCAATCGAGCCGCGCGACATGAAGCGAGGGCCCATCGCCGCGGCCGACCGGCCGCCGCGAGATGTACCGAGACGACCCCTCGGCGAGCGCATCCACGAAACCTGACACCGCCGTCTCTCGTAGTTGGGTGTACAGCGGGCAGGTGGGATGCTAAGGGTTGCCGTCACACGACGCCGTGCACCCGAGCGACCGGGCGGCCTCAGGGTCGCCCTCCACCTGTCCCCGTTCCTTTATTGGGCCACCTGGCCGGCGAGCCGGGAATCCCTCGGCCTGCACCTATCCTTTACGTCCTGTACACTCACCGGGCTCGGCATAAGTACTGCCGAGCGCTGATAGGGGAGAGCCTATGAGCGAGAAAATGTACGTGAGCACTGCAGCGCCGGTACTCGCCATCCTGGGAGTTGTGCTCCTGGCGACGGGCACCTTCGCGCAGGGCGACTTCGTACCGTTCGATTCCGAGCGCTGGCACGTCGTGGGCGGGGAGGTACGGGACCATCTGGGTCGGGAGTGTTTCAGCGGCGCGGCCTACCTGGCCGACGTGGGGTTCGAGGACGGCGTCGTCGAGGTCGATGTCGCCGTCGACGGCTCACGCTCGTATCCCGGGATCATCTTCCGCATGCAGTCGGAAGAGAACTACGAGCGACTCTACATTCGGCCGCACAGGTCGCCGCTCTATCCGGACGCCGTTCAGTACACGCCGGTCATCAATCGCGTAGCTGGCTGGCAGCTGTACAACGGTGAAGGATTCACTGCCGGGGCGGAGATCCCCGAGGACGAGTGGCTTCATCTGAAGCTCGAGTACAAGGGCACGCAGGCTCGCTTCTACCTGAACGACATGGAAGAGCCGGCTCTGGTCATGCACGAGCTCAAGCACGGCGTGAGCGGCGGTAGCGTCGGAGTGCTGGGTCCGGCCGATGGGACGGCATGCTTCTCGAACTTCCGCTACCGGGTGGATGAGAACCTCGCGTTCGATGAACCGGGTACAGTAGAAACGCCGCCCGGCACGATCACCGACTGGGAGATCTCGCGAACCTATCCGGCGCAGCGCGTCAATCGTGAGGGTTACCCTCACTTCTACTCGATCTTCTTTGCGGGCTGGCAGAAGGTGACGCCGGAGGCGTCGGGTCTTGTCGACATCGCCAGGTTCGTCACACGCGAGAACCAGGAGGGAGACCTCGTCCTCGCCCGGACCCTCTTCCGCTCGGACGGCGGCGAAAACATCAAGCTGTCGTTCGGTTACAGCGACGAGGTAGACCTTTTCTTCAACGGGGTGAAGGTCTTCTCCGGGAACAGCGGCTACCGCTACCGCGACCCGTCTTTCCTGGGTGTAGTGGGCCCGTACGACGCCGTGCACGTGACGACGGAACAAGGCTTGAACGAGATCTTCATGATGGTCAGCGAAAGCTTCGGCGGCTGGGGTATCATGATGCAGGCCGACCGCGAGCTCGATCCGCCGTTCCGCGAGCACGATCGGGCCACGAAGGTTTGGGAGACGCCGCAGGTCTTCCTGACACCGGAGTCGGTGCAGTACGATCCGGAGCGCCAGGTTCTCTACGTCAGCAACTTCGACAACCAGTACGCGCAGAAGCCGGGCCCGACGGGCTACATCTCCAAGCTCGCGCTGACCGGTGAGGTCGTGGAGCACAAATGGGTGGAGGGCCTGCACGCGCCCACCGGGCTGGGCATCTACGACGACAGGCTGTGGGTCACGGAGCGGCGCAACCTGACGGAGATCGACATCGAGACGGGCCGTATCGTCAATCGCTACCCGATCCCCGACGCCGACTTCCCGAACGACCTGGCGATCGATGGCGAGGGGAACATCTACATATCCGACACGCGTCCCTCGTCACACATCGACAGCCGCATCTACCGGTTCAAGGACGGCGCGTTCGAGGTGTGGCTGAACGACGAGATCATCAGGGCGAACGGGCTCTTTGTCCATGGCGACTACCTGCTGGTGGGCAACACAGGGGACGGCAAGCTCAAGGCGGTTCACCTGAGGGACAAGACGGTCAGGGACATCGTCAACCTGGGTGTGGGCGTCGTCGATGGGATTCGTGTTGACAACCGAGGCAACTATCTGGTCTCGCATTGGGAGGGACAGACGTACGTCATCTCACCGTCCGGCGGCGTGGTAGAGATTCTCGACACCTTGTACGACGGGGTGAACAGCGCCGACTTCGAGTACATCCGCGAGCGTGACCTGCTGATCGTCCCGACATTCATCGACAACCGGGTCATGGCGTATCGCGTCAGCGAGCGGTAGCGTCAGGACGAGGAGGAAAGGCAAATGTCCGAGAAGCGTGGTATGCCGCCCTGGTTCTTCGCGGTCGTGACGATCCTGTCCCTCCTGATGGTGGCCCTGTACGTCCAGATGGTGTTCGAGGAGGGACTGTCGCTCTGGATGGTCTTCCGCGTCGTCTTCTGGGTGGGACTGATGGGTGTCTTCATCTGGATGTTCGGCCGTGCTCGAGCAGCGCGACGCGACAATTCACAGTTCCGAGCTTGAGCCGTAACGGTGAACACGGCCCGCTACGTCCTCGCGCTTATGGTGGTGCTGGCATATCCGCCGGGGCTCCTGCTCTGGCTGGGCATCCATCCCTTCGCGGGATTCTGGCGAAGACTGGGGCCCGTCTGGACGTACTCGATCCTGGGCGTGCCCACTCTGGCATACATGGTGGGCGCGTTCCTGGCCCGCGACTGGATCCTGGCGGTCGATTTCGGGATAAGCTATCTGCTGACAGCGCTGGCCGTGCTGGCTCTCCTGGCGGGTGCGCGGATAGCGATTCGGCGCAGGAAGCACCTGACCGTCGGCATCCTGTCCGGGCTGCCGGAACTCTCGGGGCGCCGGTATCCCGGGCGACTGCTCACCGAGGGGCCCTACGCCAGAATAAGGCACCCGCGCTACGTCGAGGCACTTCTCTGGACCCTGGCATATGCGCTCTTCGCCAACCACCTGGCACCGTATCTCGTCATCGTCGGCGCCCTGCCGGTAATCTACCTGCTCGTCGTACTAGAGGAGCGGGAGCTGCGTGACCGGTTCGGCGAGGAGTACATCGAGTACTGTCGTCGGGTGCCGAGGTTCGTGCCGCGACGAGAACCGCGACGCGCTTGACCTACTCTTCCACTGCCTGCCGCGTCACAGCGAACGCCCTCTACCGGAAGCGGGAGCGCTGACGGCGGCCCCGGCGCCGCTTGGTCTTACCTACGTTTCCGTCCGCGGCGACTCGTCCTGAGTGCCGTTGTCGTAGTGGCCGATCAGCTTGAGCGGGCTGCCGGACTCGTCCAGCACGACTTCGAGGCGGAAGTAGTCGATGTCGTCGAAGCGGAACAGGCGCTCGGTCATCGGGATCGCGCGCCGCAGTGGGCGCCCCGCCCGGTGGTACCATAGCTCTCCGCCCTCGAAGGTCAGGGTCCGCGGTCCGTACGTACCGGCGTACGATTCGAGGGCGGCTGTGTCGACGGTGACCGGGTTCAGTTGAGCCTCGAGGCCCTGGATATGCCAGTCGAGCGTGTACCGGCGACCTTCGTGCGTTTCACTCTCCCGGACCTTGCGTAGCGCCATCAGGTGAGCGGTCTCCAGCGCCGTGCCCTGGTCGACCGCGACGTCCGGGATCACGCCCACGCCTTCCCAGTTCGTCTCGGTTATCGGGTTGACGGCGCGTCCAAACGGGAGAGCCATGACGACGTTCAGGTTGGTGAAAAGCCGCTGGGTCACGGGGTGCGCTCCGCCGCCAGTCGTGTCGCCGACGATCGTCGCCCGCTCGAGGTTCTTCAGGTTGTAGGTGAACTCCTCAGCACCCGAGAAGGTGAACTCGCTGGTCAGCACGTAGAGATCGGTATCCGTCATCCGCGGGCCCTCGACGTGCGATTGCGTCCAGAACTGGTCCCAGCTGTCACTCTCACGGATGTAGAAGCTGTTGAGATGGACCGACTCATCGAAGAAATAGCTCGTGATGAGCTGAATAAGACTCGGCGAGCCGCCGCCGTTGTTGCGTAGGTCGATGATGAGGGCGTCGCAGTGGGCCAGGAAGTTCATCGCCGCGATGGCGGTGGCGCCCGAGTATTCCGCCGACACGAAGCTGTCGAAGCGGAGGTAGCCCACGTTGCCGCTCAAGATCTCGATCCGCCTGAAGTTGAAGTTGCTGCGCGCATAGGCTTCCAGTCGCTCGCGTCGCGCCTCGTCCTCGTCGCGCTCGGCGGTGAGCTCCGCCATCTGGTCCGGGCTGATGTACCCGACCCTGAGATGCCGGTCGCGGCTGACCCCCTGGAGCTCCCGGGTCAGCGCTTCCGTGAACCCCCCGATCGTGCCGATCTCATCGTAGGCACCGTCCCGTAGTCGACTCCGCATGTGCCTTTCCATCTCCTCGGCGACGTCGGGGAAGACGTAGACCTGGTCCAGGGCCGCACTCACCGAATCGATGAT
>JBDHHM010000158.1:0-5939 GCA_039589355.1 Gemmatimonadota bacterium
AGCAGGCCCAGGATAGGCCGCAGCGGGTCGGCTCCCAGCGCCGCAATCGCGTCCCTGGGCGTCTCTCGGCACTCGAGGAGGTCGAGCAGAGGGTGGCCCACAAAAACGGCCTTGACGCCGAATTCTCGCAAGAACGGCTCCTCGTGGGGGAAGACGACCGCCACGCGGTCCGCCTTCTCCGCCAAGATCCGGGCCCGCTCGCGGCGCCAGGCCCACAGCTGGGGAGGGATATAGTAGAGCACCGGGATCCCCCGGTCGTGTGCTTCGCCGCAGAGCCGGAGATTGAAGCCCGGATAGTCGATGGGTATGACGAGGTCTGGTCGGGTCTGGTCGAGGAGGCGACGCACGTGACGGCGAAGCGAGAAGAAGAAGGGCAGCCGGGAGAGGATCTCTGCCAGTCCCATGACGACCAAGCGCTCGAACTCGACGATGGGCCGCACGCCTGCCTCTTCCATGCGGGGGCCGGCCAACCCGCTCAGTTCGGCATCCGGGTATCTCCGACGCAGCGCCCTGGCCAGCGCGGCGCCGTGAAGGTCTCCTGAGGCCTCGCCCGCCGAGAAAAATATGCGGGGCTCAGACACGCGAGCTCAGATACCAGATCGCTACGAGGACAGCAGCCAGCAAGATGACCAGCGTCCGCGTGCGCATCCCTGCCCTCTCGCTCGAACCCTGCACCTTCCGCTCACGCCTAAGCTTTATCAAAGACATTGTCCCGGTGCCTCTCGATGTGCTCGACGATATCCAGAGCGACTGCCAGGGCTGTGCGGCCATCTTGTGCGCTGACGGCCACCGGCTCCTCGCGACGCACGGCCCTGGTGAACGTCTGGAGCTCCAGTCTCAGGGGCTCTTCCCCGTCACCGCGCAGCGCGATGTGCTCGACCAGGTCGGTCAGGGCCGTTGCCTCGTCGATCTGCGAGACCTCTCCCTTGCGGCGGTAGAATTCGCCTGTGCTGCTTCCCAAGTCCAGGCTGACATACCCGCTGGGTTGGAAGAAGCGGATCTTTCTCTGGCGCTGAATGGAGACGCGGCTGGCTGTGATGTTGGCGACGGCGCCGCCATCGAACTCGAGACGAGCGTTGGCGATGTCCACACTTCCGCTGAGAACGGAGACGCCGACGGCGCGAACGTCGGCCACCGAGCCGCGGACCAAGCTCAAGATGAGGTCGATGTCGTGGATCATCAGGTCGAGAACGACGGGGACGTCGATGCCACGACGAACGAAAGGCGCCAGGCGGTGTGATTCGACGAAGAGAGGATTCTCGAGGTAGGGCTCGCAGGCGCGTACGGCACCGTTGAAGCGTTCGATGTGCCCCACCTGGATGATGCGGCCCTTCTCCGCGGCGACTCGGATCAGCTCGTCGGCCTCGGCCGTGGTCGGCGTGATCGGTTTCTCGATCAGCAGGTCGCAGCCGTGCTCCAGCGCCAGCTTCCCGACCTCGAAGTGACTGTTGGTCGGTACGACTATCGTAACGGCCTCGACCCGATCCAGCAGCTCGGCAACGTCGTCGAAGGCGCGGGTCTCGAGCTCGGAAGCCACCGCGGCTGCCCGCTCGGAATCGATGTCGCAGATCCCGACGAGCTCGGCTTCGGGCAACTGCTGCAAGATCCGGGCGTGATGGAAGCCGAGGCTTCCAACGCCTAGGACACCGACGGCGACCGGATCCACTGAAATGTCAGACTGTGACTCCACGTTCGCTCGCCTCGATGAAGGCGACGAGCTTCTCGGCTTCTTCAGTCAACTCGCCCTGCGAGCGGATCTCCTCGATCGCCTGGCTGAGGTTCAACTTCGAGCCGAAGAGGGTTCTGTAGACCCGCTTCAGAGCCAATCGCTTTTCTTTTGTAAGGCCGCGGCGTTCGAGCCCCACCGTGTTGAGGCCGTAGAGCGCGCACGGGCTCCCGGCCGCCCGCGTATACGGCGGGATGTCCTTCGATACGCGCGACCCGCCACCGATGAACGCGTGAGTGCCGACGCGGACGAACTGGTGGACCGCGGTGAGTCCGCCGATCGTGGCCCGGTCCTCGATTACGATATGGCCACCCATCTGCACGGCGTTGGCGAGGATCACGTGGTCGCCGATCCGCGAGTCGTGGGGCACGTGAGAGTACGCCATCAGCAGGCATCCGCTTCCCACGACGGTGGAGCCCGATGCACGGGTACCCCGGTTCAGCGTGGCGAACTCGCGTATGGTGGTGCGGTCGCCGACGATGAGCAGGGTTTCCTCGCCTTCGTACTTCAAGTCCTGGGGATCGGTGCCGAGCACCGCACCTTTGGCGATAAAGCACTCGCGCCCTATCCTGGTGTCTTTCTCGATGTATGCGTGGGGCCCGACGATCGTCCCGTCGCCGATATGCACGTTAGGGCCGATCATCGCGTAGGGGCCGACCTCCACGCCGTCGCCTAACTCTGCGCCCGGGTCGACGATCGCCGACTGGTGAACGCGAGGGGGCGTCTGCTCCCTGTCGGCCATGGTTCGTGTCGTCATTTGTCCACCACCTGTGCCATCAATTCCGCCTCCGCCACAACACTACCGTCCACGCGGCCAACTCCTTTCATTCGGCACACCGTCTTACGCATCTGCACCATCTCCAGCTCGAACACGAGCTGGTCACCTGGAATGACGGGGCGCCTGAACTTGACGTTATTCAGAGACATGAAATATACGACTTTGTCCTCGGGGTTCTCCACGCTATCCATCAGAAGAAGCCCGCCGACCTGTGCCATCGCCTCGATAATCAAGACGCCGGGCATGATCGGCATGCCCGGGAAATGCCCGACGAAGAACTCTTCGTTGATCGTGACGTTCTTGATGCCGACGATCCGCTTGGCCTTTTCGTACTCGATTATGCGGTCGACGAACAAGAAGGGGAAGCGGTGTGGGAGCAAGCGAACGATCTGATCGATATCGACACGCCGGGCGGTACTCTGGCGTTTGGCTCGCTCGCCGATGGCCCGGGCGAGGGCGATGTTCCCGCGGTGACCGGGGCGCTCCGCCACGATCTGTGCCTGGATCCGCCGGCCAGTCAGCGCGAGATCGCCAACCAGGTCGAGTATTTTGTGGCGGATGAACTCGTCCCCGAACCTAAGCTCAACGCCCTCATAGAGCCCCTCGGCGGTCAGGACCACCGTGTTGCTGGTATCGGCGCCGTGGGCGAGTCCCATGGCCCGCAGCTTCTCGGCGTCCTCGAAGAATCCGAACGTGCGGGCGGAGGCGATCTGCTCGCGGAAGCTCCCCGCCTCGATGGCCAGTGAGGTGTGCTGCCGGTGGATCAGCGGGTGGTCGAACTCGATCGACGCCGACAGCACGAACCGCTCGTCCGGCACGACCGCATAGCGCGATTCGCCCTCCTCCAGCACGAACGGCTCGGTGCATCGCCAGACGAGAGCGTCCGCTCTCTGCTCTTCGATCCCTGCGTCCAGCATGAGGGACGTGAAGAGCTCGGCGCTGCCGTCGGCGGCCGGCGGCTCTTCGCTGTCCAGGTCGACGATCAGATTGTCGATCCGCAGCGCGGATACGGCCGACAACAGATGTTCGACCGTACGCACCCGCACCCCATCGGCCTCCAGAACCGTCCCGCGCTCCACCTCGGTAACCCGCTCGACCCGCGCCGGGACCTGCGGGGTGCCCTCGAGGTCCGTCCTGCGGAAGACGATCCCGTGATCCGGGGGCGCCGGGCGCAGCGTTATCTGCACCGCAGCCCCGGAATGGAGGCCGACGCCCTCGAGCTGGGCAGTGCCTGCCAACGTTTGTTGCTTCAAAACCAATGCCCTCCGGGCTCTGTCTCCCATTCCAGCTCAGCGCCCGCCGTCAGAGTTCGTCTGCTTGTTCAGTTGCTTCTCGATCCGTCCGACCCTGCGAATGAGCTCGGGCAGCTTCAGGAAGGCCGCGCTGGCGCGCATGACCTTGCTGAGCTGCCGGGCCGGGGATCCAAACCATGTCTCTCCTGCCGGAATGTCGTGGCTGACACCGGACTGGGCGGCGATCCTGGAGCCGTCGCCGACGTTCAGGTGGCCGATGATCCCGACCTGCCCGGCCATAGCCACGCCGTCGCCGACGATAGTGCTACCTGCGATGCCTACCTGCGCGACGATCATGCAGCCGCGTCCGATGGAGACGTTGTGCGCGATGTGCACCAGGTTGTCGATCTTGGTGCCCTCGCCGATCCGCGTCTCACCCACCGAGCCGCGATCGATGCAGGTGTTGGCGCCGATCTCAACGTCGTCTTCGAGCACGCAGCGACCCACCTGCGGGATCTTTCGATGCCGGCCCTCCTGAACGACGTAGCCGAAACCGTCCACTCCGATCTGCGCGCCGCTGTGTATGATGCAGCGTGCCCCGACGACCGAGTAAGGATAGAGGCAGGCAAGGTCCTTGATCTCCGTGTCGGCTCCCAGCTCGCACCGCTCGCCGATCACGCAGTTGGCACCGACGCAGACCCGATCGCCGAGTCTGGCGCCTGCCCCCACGACCGCGTGGTGTCCAATGCTTACGCCCTCGCCCAGCTCCACTCCCTCTCCCAGCACCGCTGTGGGCGCGATCTCGCCCTTTCGCTGGCCCTCTGGATAGAGGAGCGTCAGCGTCTCGGCCAGGGCGGCGTGAGCGTCGTCGACCCACAACAGGGCGGTGGCTGGAGGGACGTCCTCGAGCTCTCCCAGGTCGCGACCGACTATGACGGCTGTAGCGAGGGTCGCGCCAAGATACGGGAGGTATTTTCGCCTAGCAAGAAAGCTGACCTCCCCCTCGCTCGCCGCCTCGAGTGCCGGATCTCCGGCCAGTTCGGCGCCGAGGTGCTCGGCAAGTTGACCCACCGTTACGCTCGTTGACATCGGGACTCCCGTAGATGCGTGCATGACGCCGATGGGCGACGCTACAGCAATAGCGCCCACGGTGCCGGCTCGAGACCGTGGGCGCAGAAGCCCGGGGCCGAAGGCCGCCGGGCTCGCGACGTTAGTTCGGCGTTCCCCCCGGTTCAGCGCTCTGCGCCCGCAACCGCTGAAGGACCTGGGAGTCGGCCGCGATCAGTGCCCCGGCCGCGGCATCGAAGATCATCGTATACTGCTCTTCTTCACGCAGCGTGACCAGCACGTTGGAGACCGCCTCGTAGATCGGAGCGACCAGCTCCTGCTGCCGGCTCTGCGCCATCGTCTCCAGATCAGCTGTCCGCTGCTGGAACTCCATCCGCTTCTGATTGATCTCCTGCTGCCGCTGCGCGCGCGCTTCCGGGGACAGCATCACCTGCTGCTGCTCGTACAGCGTGACGATCTGCTGAAGAGAGTCGCCCATGGCCTCGACCTGAGCGTTCCAGCCCGCCATCTCGCGCTCGAACGTGGCCTGAGCCTCAGCGGCGCCTGGGGCCTGAGCGATGATCTCATTCGAGTTGATGTACGCCAGCTTGATTTCCGAGCCCTGCGGCCCGTTGAGACCGGCGTAGCCGAGCGCGGCCAGAGCCGTCGCCACCACTATCGCACTAACCTTGTACTGCACTCTGCCGGGCCTGCGCCCGTTCCGGCCACCTATCTACAAGACACCTCAGAATACCTGCCCGAATCTGAAGTGCAGCTTCCACCCCGGATCGGGATTCCCGAGAAAGTCGCGCCGGTCGATGCCGTACGCGTAGTCGATTCCCAGAGGTCCCATGGGTGTAACTAAGCTTACACCGATGCCGAACCCTCGCAATAGGTCGGCAGGGTTCAGGCCATGCGAGGTCGCCCAGACGTTCCCCGCGTCGTAGAAGGCATTGACGAAGAAGCTGCTGCCGAGTCTGACGCCGACGCTGGCGTTGAGAATGAAATAAGCTTCGCCGACGCGGTCGAGCTGGCTGAAGCCGGCTGCCTCTCGTGGGACGTGGCCCTCCGGAGTGATCGTCAGCTCATCGTAGCCCCTGAGCTTCGGGCCGTAGCGGACGCCGCCGGCGAAGAATCGCTCTAGATAGAACGGGTT
>JBDHHM010000159.1:0-4707 GCA_039589355.1 Gemmatimonadota bacterium
CTTCCTTGCGGACCTGGCCGTAGAACCACTTGATGAACTCCTGAATCCCGTCACTGCTCATGTCGGGGATGTGTATGTATCCGACGCGGCCGTCCGTGGCCTGCTCGACGTATCGGTGTTTCTCCGCTACCCACGTGAAGTACTTGAGCGCCGATTCGTTGGTTACAGGGTTGATCGTGACTTCCCGGGCACCGTCCATGTCCGGGCGGCTCCCCACCGTCAGCGTCACTGGATCGCCCGCTTTGCCGCGCAGCACGCGATACGGGTTCTCGGGAGCCCGCAGCTCTTCACCGTTAATGGCCAGGATGTAGTCACCGGCAGACACATCGACGCCGATCTCGGTGAGCGGCGACCGGTACTTGCTCTCGTGGTTGTCGCCCTCGTAGATACGGTCGATCCGATAGCGGCCCGAGCTCTCGTCCAGCTCGAGACGCGCCCCCAACAGCGCGACCCGCGGCCGGGCCGGGATCTCGAAGTCGCCGCCGGTGATGTAGGCGTGCGATACGTTCAGCTCCGCCACCATCTCGGTCAGCACGTAATTCAGATCAGAGCGATGGGCCACGTGCTGCAGCCACGGCCGGTACTGCTCGCGCAGCGCCTCCCAGTCATAGCCGTGCATGTTCTCGACGTAGAAATAGTCACGGAAGCGGCGCCATACCTCGTCGAACACCTCTTCCCATTCCTCCGCCGGTACCCGGTCCACCCTGATACCGGACGTGGACACCGTCTTTGGGCCCGAGGCGTTGGCCTTCACATCGTAGAGCTGGAAGGCGCCGCCCTGCCTGACAAGGATCTTCTTTCCGTCGTCCGAGAGCGCGTAGTTGCCCACTCCGTCCAGCAACGTCTCTTCCTCTCGGTCCTCCATCGAGAAGATCTTGATCGAGGGGCTCTGGCCACTCGGCCCGAATACGGCCGCCGGACCGGCGATGTAGATCAGATTCCCCTCGACCGCCGACAGGCCGCCGAAGTTACCCTGCCCCACCGGCACGCGGGCGACACGATCAGCCAGACCGTCGTAGTCGATCTCGATGGGCCCCTCACCTTCCTCATCCCCATCCTCATCCTGATCCTCATCCTCATCCTCATCCCCATCGACGGTCACCTCGTCGCTGCGCGGTGGGAAGGGATGCTCTACGTCCTCGCGCAACGCCAGGGCGTACAGTGAAACGCTGCGATCGACCACGTAGTTGAACTCGAAGGCACCGAACTGCGGCACGTAGTTACGGTTTGCCAGGTAGAACAGGTAGTCACCTTCCCGGTCCCATTCCGGCGAATACTCGTTGAACAGCTCTCCCGTGACCCGATGCAACTCATCGCCATCCACGTCGTAGATGTAGATCGAATTGGTGCCGTTCGGATTCGAGAGGTTGAAGGCCAGGTAGCCGCCATGCGGCGACCACTCGTAGCTGGCGTTCTGGCCCTGAGGCTCGTCGGCAATCTCCGTCCGCCGCTTGGTCTCGACATCGACGACGTAGATCTTCCCTTCCTTGTCGCTGTACACGATGTGCGAGCCAGCGGGCGACCAGGCGGGAGGGTACAGTCGGCCTTCGCTGTTCTCGGTCAACTGCTCCGGCTCGCCCGTACCGTCCTGGTTGATCAGATACAGCTCCTCCTCGCCGCTCATATCGCTGATGAACACGATCTTCGACCCGTCCGGTGACCAGCGCGCCAGCCGCTCGTGCGATCCTGGCGAACGGGTGAGGTTGCGCGTCGGACCGTGCTCGATGGGCGCTGTGAAGATGTCCCCGCGCGCGACGAACAGAGCGCGCTCGCCCTTCGGACTCAGTTCGTAGTCCTCGATGTTACGCGCCGCGCTGATCCGCGACGGCCGCATCGCCACCGCGTCGGTCGGCACGTCGATCGAGATCTGCGTCGCCGAGGCATCGCGTACGCCGTAGATCACCAGTTCGCCGTTCACCTCGTAGACGATCCGGCCGTCCTCACCGCGGCTCGGCCAACGCACGTCCCAGGTGGTGTAGTCCGTCAGCTGCGTCGTCGCCCCGCTGGCTGGATCGTAGGAATAGAGGTTGTTGGTCCCGTCGCGATCCGAGGTGAAGTAGACCATGTCGTCGATCCACATCGGATCGCGGTCCGCTCGCGGATGGTCGGCGACCCGCTCGGTGTCGAAGGTCCCGAGGTTCATGATGTAAACGTCCTGGGCCCAGCCGCCCTCGTGCCGTTTCCAAGACCGGAAGTCACGGAACGGGTACGAGTAGACGACACGCCCGCCGTCCGGCGAGTAGTCGCCCGCCCCCGAGACCGGAATCGGCAGCGCCCGCGGGAATCCGCCGTCACGCGGTACCGTGAACAACTGCCGGTCACCTATATCCCAACCATCGCCACGCAGCGAACCGAAGAGCACCGCCGACCCGTCACGCGTCCAGCCGTAGACCTGATTGTCGTAGCCCCAGCGCGGCGCCATCGGACCGCGCGCTGGATAGAAGGTCAGCTGCTCGGGCACGCCACCCGCCGCCGGCATCACATAGACCTGCTCGTCCCCATCGTACTGACCGGTGAAAGCGATCCAGCGACCATCCGGCGAGAACTTGGGGAAGAGCTCGAGGCCGGGATGGCTCGTCAACCGGGTGGCCGTTCCACCGCCCGCGGGCGCGATCCATATGTCGCCCGCGTACATGAAAGCCACCTGGTCACCGTGGATGTCCGGGAAGCGGAGCAGCTTGGTCTGGGCGCCGACATCGCCCGGGGCCAGCACTTCCGCCAGTGCCAGGACACAAAGGCCAAGCACCGTAAGACGTCTCGCAGTCGTCATGGGATTCCTTCCTGACTCGAAAGTTGTTAGAAACACTAGCAGTTGTGTGCGGTCTCGCATCTATGGATGCCCGTACCGGGCCAGAAGGTTGCCCGCCAGGATCTCCAGCTGCTCCTTCGTCCGGCCCTCGAAGTGGCGCGCGCAGACGACGTCGTACTCGGCGCAGAGCCGGTCGCAGCCCGGCCTATCCACCATGTGGTCGGCCATGTTGAACAGCACGTTGTCTTCCTTGTGGATGTGGGCACGAAGCAGCTCGAGGTAGGCGCGGGCCGCATGCTCTAACCTTTTCAGCGGCTCGACCTCGCCGCCGCGCGCGTCCTCTAACGCCTTGACCATACGTGCTACGAACCCCCTGCCCTGCTTATGCTCGAACAGCATCACCGCGATCGGGCCACCCTCCCGAGGCATCCCGCGCGACTCTAGCTCGGGAAACAGCAGATCCTCTTCTTTGCCGTGGTGGCAGGCGTCGGCGAACAGCCGGAAGAACTCGATGCACTCCTGCCAGGCATCGAAATCCCATTCGCCGGCATCCCCCTTCTCCAGCAACACCTGCAGGACGTCCAGGACTCTGAGGATCAGCTGATGCTCCTCGCGGAGCACAGCGGTGGGGGTGCGGGGCTCTGCCATGGGCGCCTCCGTGCTCGTTGCGCGGCATTAGGCTGGCTGTTCTTTGTGACTCCGTACGAAGGATGGTTGCGAAAGGTTTTGCGTGGCGCCAGGGGGCCGGCGCGTGAACCGGAGAGGGCGAAATCTCGTTCTTCTGGTAGCAGGACTCCCGGGGGAGGTGCCGACTCGGGCCCGACCGATAACCAGATACGAGGTCGAGATAGATGACTACCACAATCGCAGGGACGAGAATAGAGGGCGAGAAACCACCGAAAACAACCGAGCCACAGGTAACCGAGCAGGAAGCGCGTGCCGTCGCCGAGGCGGCCCGCGAGACCGAGTGGGCGAGCCCCAGCTTCGTGCGCGAGCTGTTCGCCGGGGACCTCCGCCTAGAGCTCATCCACCCCTACCCGGAGCACGATCCGGAAGAGGAACGCCGGGCCAGGTCCTTCCTCGAGCAGCTGGCCGCCCTTCTGCGCCGCGTCGATTCCGACAGAATAGAGCGCGAGCGCGAGATCCCCGACGAAGTCGTCGAGCGGCTGAGAGCGATAGGAGCGTTCGGGATCAAGATCCCGGCTGAATACGGCGGTCTCGGGCTGTCGCAGCGCACCTACGTGAAGGCCATCGGTATGGTCTCCAGCGTAGATGGCTCGCTTACCGCGCTGCTCTCGGCCCACCAGTCGATCGGGTTGCCCCAGCCACTCAAGCTCTTCGGAACCGAAGAGCAGAAGCGGAAGTACCTGCCGCGGCTGGCCAAGGGCGCGATCTCCGCCTTCGCCCTCACCGAGAAAGACGTGGGCTCGGATCCAGCCCGCGTTACGACGACGGCCGAGCTGAGCGAGGACGGCGAAGCCTATATACTGAACGGCGAGAAGATGTGGACGACGAACGGAACGCTCGCCGAGCTCTTGGTCGTCATGGCACGCACCGGCCCGCGCCGGATAACGGCGTTCATCGTCGAGACCGATTGGCCCGGTGTCGAGCTGGTGCAGCGCTGTCACTTCATGGGCCTGGACGGCATCTACAACAGCGTCATCCGCTTCAGCGACGTTCGCGTGCCCAAGGACAACGTACTGTTGAAGGAAGGGGCTGGGCTGAAACTCGCACTGGTCACGCTGAACACGGGCCGGCTGACGTTGCCGATGAGTGCCGCGTACGGCGCCAAGCGCGCGGTCGAGATCTCACGCGAGTGGGCGAGCGCGCGGGTGCAGTGGGGCACGCAGATCGGCAAGCACGACGCCGTCGCGCAGATGCTGGGCGCGATGGCGGCGAACGCCTTCGCACTCGAGTCGGTCGCCGACATTGCGTCGGCGATGGCCGATGCGGGTGAC
>JBDHHM010000160.1:0-4698 GCA_039589355.1 Gemmatimonadota bacterium
CATCTCTTCCAGCTCGGCCGGCGAGTAGAGGCGCACCCGCTCGTAGTACGTGCCGAGGGTGCGATCGTCGGTCGCGTCGAGGATACGGATCTCTTTGACGACCACTTTCCCGTCCTCTTCCAGGCGCCGCTTCTGCACGACGCGCCGTCCGTCGTGCAGGCGCTCATCGCCGTCCACCAGGCCGGCGCGAACGCGCTCCGCGTTGAGGAAGTCGAGTGCGAAGCAGCCGCCCGGCTTCAGGACTCGGCGGATCTCACCCAGCACCCGGGCATCCTCCTCCGGGTCGGCGAAGTAGCCGAACGACGTGAAGAAGTTTGCCACGAGCTGGAAGCTGCCGTCGGCGAAGGGTAGATGTCGCATGTCGCCGCGAACCAGGCGCAGGTCGCTTTTGCTATCATGGGCCTGCTTCAGAAGAGCGGCAGAAAGATCGAGGCCGGTGACTTTCAGGCCGCGGCGCTCGAATTCCAGCATGTGACGCCCGGCGCCGCATGCCAGGTCGAGTATCAGCCCTTCGGGGGGAGCACAGTCCCGGCAAACGAGATCGACGGCGGCCCTGGCCTCTTCCTCGTCTCGGTGAGGGTACAGAGCCAGGTACTCTTCGCCGAACCAATCACGATACCACTCAGGGGGCCTCTCCGGCATGCTCATCCGCCCTTGTGGTAAGGTTCGCCGCGCAGGATGGTCCCGGCGCGGTAGATCTGCTCAGCCAGCAGCAGGCGCGCCATCTCGTGCGGCAGGGTGAAAGACGAGAGCGAGAGCACGCGCCGGGCGCTGCCGCGCAACTCGTCGCTCAAACCGAGAGGCCCGCCGACCAAGAAGGCGACGCCGGCCCCGCCTCCGACCGCCAGCTCTCCCAGGTATCCGGCCAGCTGCTCGGATGACCAGCTCACACCCCGCTCATCGATGGCGATGAGCTCGAGGCCCGGTTGGACCTTATCGAGTAGGGCCCGCGATTCTTTCTCGACGATGGTGCCGGAATCCGAGCCGGGTCCGATACGCTGCTGGCGTACTTCCGCCGACTCGAACTTGAAGTAGTGCGAGATACGCGACTCGTAGTCGCGGATGGCCTCGGCCAGACCCGGCATCTTTGGCGTGCCCACTGAAACGATCGTCACCTTCATGTCACTCAGGCGGAACCACCAGGCTGGCCCGCAGGAAGCACTCGTTGTCCTTGTAGGGGAAGTCGGTGACGTAGTGAAGGCCCCGACTCTCGCGACGCCAGAGGGCGCAGCGGACGATCAGCCCGGCTACGTCGAGCATGTTGAGGGCTTCCGCGGCATCGGCCCAGCGGATGCCGCCATTCGCAGCGCCGGAGTCGGCCGGCAGGTTCGACCACTCGCGACGCAGCCCGTGTAGCTGGTGTGCTCCCTCCTCCATCTCGGCGACGCTGCGCACGATCCCCAGACGTTCCCACATGAGCCGCTTCAGGCGCTCGCGCAACGGTACCAGGCCATCGCCCGCTACGCCGGACAGATCGTCCGGTAACGTCCAGCTCGCGCCGCTTGGCGCAGGCACGAAGGGCAGCTCCCAGACGATCCGGGAGGCGGCGCGCTCGGCATAGACTACGGCCTCGAGGAGCGAGTTCGAGGCTAGGCGGTTGGCGCCGTGCACGCCTGTACACGCGCACTCGCCGGCGGCGAAGAGACCCGGCAGCGACGTCGCGCCATCGATGTCGGTCCAAACGCCGCCGCACATGTAGTGCGCGGCCGGCACCACGGGTATCGGATCCTTACAGGCGTCGACGCCCTTTTCTCGACAGCCTTCCAGAATGGCTGGGAAACGTTCCTCGAGCCGTTCGGCGGAGATCCCCGTTGCATCGAGCCAGACGTGATCCTTGCCACTTTCCCGCATCTCGCTGTCGACGGCGCGCGCCACGATGTCCCGTGGCGCCAGGTCCTCGCGCGGGTCGTAGCTGCCCATGAAGGCATCGCCGTCCCAGTTCCGCAGTACGGCGCCTTCGCCGCGCAGCGCCTCGGAGATCAGGAATGCGTGCTCCTCGGCCGGGTAGAGCGCGGTGGGGTGGAACTGGATGAACTCCATGTTCGCACAGACGGCGCCAGCGCGGTACGCGAGTGCGACACCGTCACCGGTGGCGATGGCCGGATTGGTGGTGTGGCAGTAGAGGGCGGCGCTTCCGCCCGCCGCCAGCATGGTGGCGCGGGCACGCACGGGGACCGCCTCGTTGGAATCGACATCGAGCACCCAGGCGCCGACACAGCGGCGCCGGCCGACGTGGCACTCGGCCTGGAGCGACAGGACCATGTGATCCTCGAGCAACCGGATCCGCCGGTGGCCCGCCACGGCACGATCGAGTGCATCCTCGATCGCGGCGCCCGTCTTGTCCTTGCTGTGAACGATGCGCGCGTGC
The DNA here is from genome assembly GCA_039589355.1 of Gemmatimonadota bacterium. Classification (GTDB taxonomy): domain Bacteria; phylum Gemmatimonadota; class Gemmatimonadetes; order Palauibacterales; family KS3-K002. The sequence goes on from JBDHHM010000160.1 coordinate 2,369, forward strand.
GAATGGCCGCCTTCGATGCCGAGGGCGAGGTGTCCTTCCGATTGCGAGAAGCGGACGCCCCAGTCGACCAGGTCGGCAACGGCCTGTGGCCCGCTGCGGACCAGCGTATCGACGCGATCGAAATGACAGAGACCGGCGCCGGCCTGTAGTGTGTCGTGAACGTGGTCGGCGAACGAATCACCGCGATCCACCACCGCGGCGATTCCGCCCTGGGCGTAGTTCGTGTTGGACTCGAGGCTGGCCTTCTTGGTCACCAGAACGACGTCGGCGTGCTCGGCGACCCGCAGCGCGAACGTGAGGCCGGCGATCCCGGAGCCTATGACGAGGATGTCCGTGTCGATGGCCGTCATTCCTGGCGCTCCAAGCCGGAGATTAGACTGTCGACGGCCTCACGGCCGCTCTCCCAGTCTACCTTCTGCAGCGGAACGTATAGATCGATCGCCGATCCCAGAACCGCACCCAGCTTCACGGCGTCCTTCAGGGTAGCGACGAGCGGTCCACGCTCGGCCCGTTGCGAGATTCGTGCGATCTCTTCGCTACTGTAACGGTGGTGGTCGGAAAAGCCCCACCGCTCGTCGGCCGTCGCGCCCGCCTCTTCCAGCTGCGCGAAGACGGTCCCGGGTCTGGCCACACCGGCCACTGCCAGGGCGCAATGGAAGCCCTTAGGCGGTGCGGGTTCACCCAGCGTGCCGCTGGTTCCATCGTAACGGGCGAGCCCGGCGAGGCCAATGTACGCTTCCGCGATCTGAGCCGAGGGGCACAGCTCCGCCAGTTCCCCGGTGACGCGCTGCACCGCATCTCGGGTCGCGACCTTTCGCGACGTGACAATCAGTGTCGCACGCTCTAGCGCCGCCAACGGCTCGCGCCAGGGCCCTCGGGGTAACAGGCGCGGCGAAGCGCTCCACTCCTCCGCTGCAAGCAGCACCACATAGGCGTCGGCCCGCAGGGCCCGGTGCTGGAATGCGTCGTCCAGAACCACGACGTTTGCCCCGCCCTGCTCGGCTCGTCTCACCCCTTCAACCCTGTCGGGCGACGCGTGCACGGGGACCTCCGGGTTCAGCAGCCGGTGAACCTCGAGCTCGTCGCCGCCGTAGCCGCGCATCACGACGGCGGGAAGGAGACCGCGGGCGGCGAGGGCGTCTACGAACCAGGCGGTCACAGGGGTCTTTCCGGTTCCGCCCACCGTCAGGTTTCCCACACCCAGCGCCGGGATGGGAGCGCGCACCGAGCTGAGGAAGCCGTGGTCGTACATCCAGGTCCGAGCGGCGACGCCGGCCCGGTACACCAGCTCGACCGGAACCAGCAGCGCCGACGCCGCCCGATAAGCCTGTGTATCGGGCTTCCAGAGGCGCTCGTGCCATTCGCTCATGGTTGCAGCGCGGTCCGCTCGTCCGGTCCGTCGACTCGAGCCTTCAAGTCTTGCAGCTGGGACTCGAGAACCCGGGCATGGTCCTCCAGGTCGCGCACGGAGCAGTCACGCGGTACGCGTCGCGGCTCGCCGATGGCGACGCGAATCTTGGCGAAAGGCTGGGGCACCATGAATCTGTCCCAGCCCTCGAACCACCAGGCCCGGCGCGTCCCGGCCATCACGGGAATCACCGGGGCCCCGGTCATCCGTGCCGCCTGCAACGCTCCCGGCTTCAACTTCTCGCGCGGCCCCTGCGGCCCGTCCGGCGTTATCGCCAGCGAGCGACCCGCTCTCAGCTTGCGAACGAGCTGGCGCAGCGCCGGGAAGCCGCCGTGTGTGCTCGAGCCACGAACCGCGTCGTAGCCGAGGGCCCCTCCAATGCGAGCCAGGTACTCGCCGTCGCGATGCTCGCTTACCAGCGTCACGATCCCGTTGCCGCGGTAAAGGTACAACAGCGGCATGAGACGCCCATGCCAGGTGACGAATACCACGGGCTCCCCGGCTTCCCAGGTCGCTTCCTGATGCTCGGCACCGTCGATCTCGAAAACGAGGCTGGAATACAGCCCACGGAGCAGTAGCGGGCCGAGGCTACCAGCCAGTCCCAGAGCGATCCGGTGGTGCGCTCTCACTCGCGTCCATCCAGAAGTTCAGCAGCGAGATCCGCCACGTGCTCCGGCGCCCCCGGCTCGCCCAGCTGGTCGTGGACTGTCCGCAGCGCCTCGACCATCTCCGCTCTCTCCCGCGAGCCTTCGTCGAGTAGCGGCAATAGCGCCTCGGCCATCCTCTCCGCCGGAAGTCGCTGCAGAAACTCGGGGGCGATTCGGCGTCCGGCCAGAATGTTCACCATACCGAAGCTGTCCACGTGAACCATCCGCCGTGCCAGCGCGTAGCTCAGCGGATGCACCCGGTAGGCGATGACGAG
>JBDHHM010000161.1:0-7050 GCA_039589355.1 Gemmatimonadota bacterium
TGATCGCCTCCTACTGCCTCGACCCGGGCCGGCGTCAGCACGATCTGGAGACGCTGGTCCTGGAAGAGATGGACCGGAAGATCACATCGTACACCGACCTCTGCGGAAAGGGCAGGGCAGAGATCCCCTTCCCCGAGCTCGAGTCGGCGCGGGCCGCCGGTTTCTCCGGCGAGCGCGCCGACATGGCCCTGCAGATCGACGGGCGACTGACGCGGCAACTGAACGACTTCGGCCTGAGAAAGCTGTTCGAGGAAGTCGAGATGCCGTTGATGCCGGCGCTGGCCGACATGGAGCGGGCGGGCGTCGCCATCGACGTCGAGTTCTTCGACGTGATGAGCGAGCGGCTGGATGGAGAACTGAAGCTGGTCGAAGAGGAGATCTACAAGCTGGCCGGGCGCGAGCTGAACATCAATTCACCCGTGCAGCTGCGAGAGGTGCTTTTCGAGCAGTTGAAGCTGCCGGTGAAGAAGCGCACCAAGAGAGGTGCTGGAGGAGTTAGCCGCGGAAGGGCACCAGTTACCGCGGCTGATCATCGAATTCCGCGAGCTGGCGAAGCTGAAGTCGACATACGTGGATGCGCTCCCCGCGCTCGTCGACCCGCGGACGAATCGCATCCACACAACGTTCAACCAGACGGTGACCTCGACCGGCCGCTTATCCAGCTCCGACCCGAACCTGCAGAACATCCCGATCCGCACTCCGCTGGGCGCCGAGATCCGCAAGGGCTTCGTCCCTGCAGAGGGCCTCGCGTTCCTGGGAGCCGATTACTCTCAGGTCGAGCTGCGTATCCTGGCGCATCTGTCGGAGGATCCCGCGTTCGTGGAAGCCTTTCAGGAGGGACGCGATGTTCACCGGGACACGGCGGCGCGCATCTTCGGTGTTGGGCAGGACGTGGTGACGCCGGCGATGCGCGCGACGGCGAAGACGGTGAACTTCGCGACGATCTACGGCCAGGGGCCGTTCGCGCTGGGGCGACAGCTGGGGATAAGCATCGGCGAGGCCCGCGCGTTCATCGACAATTACTTCGAGCGATTCCCGGCGATCCGCGAGTATCTCGACCGTCAGGTCGAGACGGCCTGCGAACAGGGCTACGTGGAGACGCTGTTCGGACGCCGCCGGTATATCCCCGAGCTCAACTCGAAGAACCCGAACATCCGCGGCTTCGGCGAGCGCGTCGCCAGCAACTCACCGATTCAGGGAACGGCCGCCGACCTTATCAAGCTGGCGATGATCAACATCCACAACGCGCTCGCCGAGCGTGAGAGCGGCGCCCGGATGATCCTGCAGGTGCACGACGAGCTACTATTCGAAGTGCCCCCGGCCGAGCTGGACGACGTCAAGATGCTGGTGCGCTCGGAGATGGAGGGCGCGCTGAAGCTCGACGTCCCCATCGCGGTCGAGATGGGCGTGGGCTCCAACTGGTACGAGACCAAGGCCGGCACCTAGAGCGCCGCGCTACTCCACTGTTTCGGGCGGCGGCACAACGCTCTCGGCGACCATGGCGATCTTCCAGACGCCGTCACGCTTGCGCAGGACCACCGTCCAGGTGCCCCGTGCATCCTCGGTCTCCCCCGCCGGCGTGATGGCGTGCCACTCCCAGGTGGACGTCACGCAGGCGATGTCGGGGGCCAAGACCTGGACGTAGTGATCATCCCCCCAGGCGAACTCCGCCGACTCAACCTGCCAATTCCGGACCTCCTCGGCCAGAGCCGCGAAGCCGACCGACACTTCGCCGTTCACGGCCATCGTGAAGTCCTCGCTCTCCTCGAACTGGGCGATCCACCCCTCCAGGTCCACGGCGTTCAGGATCGCCGCCTGCTCGGTGTAGAGTTGCTGGATCTCGCCCTCGATCGCGGTGCGCTGCGCGTCGCTGAGGGCGACCGGCTGACAGGCCAGCAGCAGGGCGAGTGCGGCCAGGGCGGCTATAGAGCCGGTACGCATAGAGCCCCTCCTTGTAGTGGTGTGACCGGAACCTACCGCCCCAGGGAAGGTGGAGCCAGAGCCGGTCGAGCGGCGGGGTCAGAGCCAGTCCCAGAAATCGGGCCGCACCCGCACGACCAGCTCCCAGATCCCGCCCTGCCTGAGTCCGCGGGCGAACTCGATCCGCAGGGTGTCGAAGATGAATCCTACGCCGGCGCCGACGCCGATCAGCGCGCCATCGGCGGCAGCGGCCGGGCGCCCCACCCGATTCCATCGATCCACCGCCCGAGCGGCGCCCGCGCCCTCGATGCCAACCCAGCCAAGGTCGGCGAACAGCGCGACCGACACGAATGGGTGGTAGATCCGCCGGCTCAGCTCGAGGCCGGCCGCGCCGTACAGGTTGCCGACGAAGCGGTGAAAGGAGTAGCCGCGTACCGTCCCGCGGCCGCCGGCCGGGAAGAGACGCTGCGCCGGGATGCCTCCGCCCCAGACCGCCCCGGCTGCGCCTGAGACGCGGACACCCGTACCCAGAACGACTTCCGGCCACAGCATCCCTGCACGCGCCGCCGCGTGCACGTACTCGAAGTCGCCTGCGATCCCGTGGCTGGCGGCCTCGACGCGCACGTCCCAGCTGGCGCCACCCACCGCCTCCACCGCCATAACCGGCTTCTTCTCGAGCTCGACGGCGAGGGTGGCGTTCTCACCGTCGTCGAGCTCGCGTACCTCGCGGTAGCTGCGGCTTACCATGCCGTCCGACGCCAGAGCCGCCGGCTCCCAGTCTTCCCAGCCGATCGAGACGCTTCCCCGCGCCGACCCGAGAGGTTTCCCCAGAGTGAGCCTGCCGCCGCTCGCCCAGTAAGGCTCGCGATAGTCGTCGCCATCGATCAGAGCAGCAAGCGTGGCTATGACACCCGAGCTGGCCGGCCAGGGCGACACGTCCGCCACATGCCGGTAGTAGCCACCCAATTCGATGTCGAAGGACGGGGAGGGCGCGAACCGCACCCACCCCTGCACCTGACCGCGTTCCGCGCCGAAAGCGTAGCCGCCGAGGACGAGCGTACTTCCGCCCGGTACTCTGCGGCCGACCCCGGGCCCGGCGTACAGTCCCTCTGCGCGCCGGAAGCGGAACACCGAGGAGATGCCCGGCACAGCCAAACGCAGGCCCTCGGCTCGCTGCAGATACGATTCGGTGACTATGCGGGTCGCCTGCTCCCGTATCTCCTCCATCGAGGGCGGCGACGTGGCCACCGCCGGATCGAGGGCGTCGTAGAGGCCTTCCTCGAACTCGTAAGCTTCACGGCTGGCTTCCGGTAAGGCGGAAACGGTGGGTCCCCGGAAGAACGTCTCGGAGATCCCCGTGTTGAACCGGTAGTCGCTGATCTTGAACTCGGCGCGGATGATGCCGCCAGCGGGGAACTTCACGAACTTGACCTCGCGGCGCAGCTCGATCCCCTGACGGTACGGCAGCCAGTAGCGCCCTTCCCAGAGGGCGTTCTCCAACCGGATGTTGAAGTAGTCGAGGGTCTCGTCGAGGTAGGAAGCGGCAGTGAACGTGAAGTCCATTCGCACTATGTCCGCTGTCGCCCGATCGAGGAACAGCGAGCCGACGAGCCCGGGCCCGTTCGGGTCCTGGGGCCTCACATCCAACTGGTAGACCCGCAGCTCCCGGTCCGGCAGCACCAGCGTCAAGGAGTCGGCAAGCCGATAGTCGTAGAAGTCCAGCGCTGCGGGCGCCGCAGGATGGAGGGCATCCCTGACCTCCGACCCCTCGCCGAGCCGAATCCGGTCGCCGAGGTTGTCCATGACAACCGTCAGGTGATCTAGGTGGTATCGGATGTTGGTGGGCAGGACCTTCTCGTCGCGCCGTCCGACGATCAGCTGCCGGGTCCGATCGGGTGTGTGCCAGTAGAGGTCCAGCGCCAACTGGTCCGCCTTCACCAGGTGACGCTCGCTGCTCCGTCCCAGATCGTAGAGAAAGTAGATGTGACCGCGGGCATGCGCCTGGTAATCGACCAGCCCACCGTCGGCCGCCCAGCCGGCACGACGCTCGATCGCCCGCTCGACCAGGGCGCGAACGCGGGGCGAGTTCCAATCGGACTCCGACGTCTCTCCCTGCGCGGCTTGGGCAAAAGATGGCACCTGGGGTGCGGGCAGGGCGGCGGCAGGTACGGTCGCGGCAGCGAAAGCGACGGCGGCGGTCACGGAGGCCGCCCGTGAGATCAGCGGGTGCTGGCGGCTACTGCCTGATCGTTCAAAGTCCAATCGTAGCTCTCGAACTTCACTCTGTATTCCGCGGTCTCGAGAAAGTCGGCCACGCGGTCCATAAGATAACGCGAGACGAAGCTCAGGATGCCGTTCACCTTCCTGTCGCGCTCGTAGCCCGATTCGGTGGCAAACTGCTCGAAATCCTCACCATACCAGTCGAAGATCTTCGAGAGATGGACCTGCCGCCGCTCGATCTCGAATCTGTTGTGCCTCGGGTCGTTGAGGAACCGGCGGCCTTGATCATCGAGCTGTTCGTCCAGCCGGTCGCCGCGATACGCCTCCTCGCGCAGCGGCGGGCAGCTGACGGCGGCGCAGACCAGGGCGAAATGGATACGTGGCTCGTCGTACTTCGCACGCAGGGAACCGTGCTCGATGTCGTCCAGCGTCATCTCGGTACCGGCCACATCGTGGCGGATGCCGTCGAAGACGCCGTCGATATGGCGGATCGAGTTCTCCGGGAAGCCGAACCTCTTCGGTGAAGTGAGCTTCTTGAAGAAGCCGCTGCCCTCGATCGGATAGTTGTCAATTACCGTCTCGAGAACGTACGCGTTGTAAGCGTTGATCAGATAGGCGATCTGCTCCGTCTCGGGCCAGCCGGCATACTCATCCGCATCGACACCCGCGAGCTGGTCCAGGTATCGGTCGAGGGTCGCGCGTCCGTACTTGAGGGCGGTGTAGTCGACCCTGCTGTCCTGCACGTAGAGCGCGAGCACCGTATCGAAGGTCGCATGATCGAATGCCTGAGCCCGCGCCGGCTCGACGGAGCAGGCCAGCACCCCCAGCGCCAGGGCGAGCGATACCGGGTGGTTCGACTTCATCGGCCGTGTCCTCGATCGCGAGAATCCCCGGCCAGATCCCTTCACGACGCCGGCGAACTGACGGGGAGCCGACGCCGCGCGGTAGCTGGCGGGCTCGTTCTTCACTTCAGATGGCGAGCGGCAGTCGGAAGGGCGATGTCACGGCTACGCAGAAGCTGGGGGTCGACAGTCGCGCTCTCGAGTCGCAGCGGCCCCTCGATCCGCAGCGAGATGACGAGGTCATCGAAGCGCGTTCTGCTGTCGATGGGAAGCGCGGCCTGCAGCCGATAGGCGACGCGCGAGCCGGCCGGCGTGGCAATGAGCAGGCCGAGCCCGGCGGAACCACGCAACCCCGAGTTGACCCCGAAGAGCGCCTCGTTGGCCCACATGCGGCCACCGTCAACGAACGCCGTAACGCCCAGGTCCGCGAGCCGGCCCATAGACCCCAGGAAGTACCGATTCTCGAGCCGGACCACCGCGCGGGCTCCGCCCGGGTACCGGTGCGGAGCGAAGCCCGCCAGCCCCCAAGGCCCGCCGAGGGTGAGCTGGAAGGGAACGGTCGTCTCCCAGCCGGCGCTCCAGCGACCCTCGAGGGTGACCGTGCGGCCGGGTCCCAGCAGCCAGATGTTGGTCCACTGCACCGCGCCGAATACGTCACGCCACGTGCGCTGTTCGTAGTCGCGCCGGGCCTCCACGTTGGCGCGCATCAGAGAGAACCAGTTGCCCCTCACCCGCGCGCCGCCATAGAGGTCGAGCCCGGCCAACACGTGATCGTCGCTGGAACCGAAGGCACTGCTCGCCAGCCCGAGTACCAGGTCGGCTGTCGCTCCGATGGCCATATCTTCCGTCGCCTGCAACGTGCTGACGCCGCGCCTGCGGATGAAGTCGAGGCCGCGGATCCCCACCATGAGGTTCAGCCGAATATCCTCACGCGGGCGAAGCGCCAGATCGGCCAGCGCCGCAACGGCTTCGTCCGAGAGCGCGAGGCCCGCGGCGGTGGCGGAGTCACGGGGGAACGCATCACCGTAGCTCAGTCTCTCGTACGATACCGTGAGACCGTACGACCCGAGCTTCGTGGCACGTCCGCGCGGCGCCGCCATGACGCGCAGCGCACCACCGACCTGCGCCGCCACCTGCGTCAGAGGTAGGATCAGCTCGTAGCGGTCCTTCGAGTCTCCCACGAAGTAGCCGAACCAACGCTCGCCGTACAAAGCGTCCTGAAAAGCCGCCCAGCGCCCCACCAAGCCAACGAACGGATAGCCCAGTGTCTCCCGAAACACCCAGCCCGACTCGGTGCTGATTGCCAACAGGCCCGCGTTCCAGCGACTCCCCAGGAACTGCGGGTTGAAGAAGCTGCCGCCGACGTCCTCACGACCGGGCCGGCTGGCGTACAGGAACTCAACCGCCTTACCGGTACCCGCGATGTTCCACTCCGTGATGCTGACCCCCGCGACCGCCGGGCCGCTCCCCAGCTCGAGACGCGGGACTATGCGCAGCGACCACTCGTCCTGTGTGGTTACCTCTACGTCGTAGTCCCCGTTCGACCGGCGCGTCGCTTCCACCTCCGCCGACTGGATGAACACGAACCCACGCAGAAGCCGCTCGCTCTCAGTTATGCGTAGACGGTCGAAACAGTCCCCATCGCGGAACAGCAGTTCACGACGGATGACGTTCTCCCGCGTTTCCACGTGCAGCCAGTTCGCCGCATCGTAGAACTTCGACATCACACCGTTGTCGCTGTCCTCGAAGACGCTGCGGCTCTCAATCCCGATGCTGGCGATCCGGCCCGCCTCGCAGACGTTCCCCTCCTGCGCCCACACGTCGACCGTGAGGGCCAGTAGAGCGACGATCACGGCGCCTACTGTCGGTAGTCGGTGATCGGTAGTCAGTGGTCGGTAGTACGTAGTCGGTATTCCGTGGTCGGTGGTCAGTTGCTAGATGGTCGGTGGCCCACCGACCACCGACTACTGATTACTGACCACCGTCTGGCTCGCGTCAATCCGACGAGCCAAACAGATCCTCCTGGCCGGGTTGGTCGGTCTCGTACGTCACGAGTGCGCGGAGACGA
>JBDHHM010000162.1:0-5040 GCA_039589355.1 Gemmatimonadota bacterium
AGCGGCCGAAGGGAGGACGATCCAGGAAGCCGAGCTGGTCTTCTACGCGCAGGCATCGGATGACGAGCCGACGGGAACAGTCCGGCTAACGCGCGTCAGAATCCGCTCCGTGGAGAGTGGGACGGGCTCGTCGGCCGGCCTCACGGAGACCGTGAGCCTGGCGTTCAGCCGTGTGGAGTGGACCTACAACGCGACCGATGAGCGAGGTGGAACCGCCCGCATCATTGCAGGCTGGGACGTCGCGGAAAACAGAGGGTATTGAACCCGGATGGAGGAGCCGGGGGACCGCTCGCTCCGGTCGACCCGGCAGTCGGGCTCGGTGCTTGCCGCGAGGACCTCGGGCAACTCACCCCCAGACTTGGCCCAAGGATCGGAGCCGGGTCGCTAAAACCAACTCCGCTCGTCGGTCCCCCGGCTCCTCCCGGCTTGGATCGAGGCTGGTGACCACGGGCATACCACGGGAGAATGCGACTGAGGGGACAGCTGTGGTGAGCAGCGGTCCGTGCTCACCCACCCATGGCGGGCGTCGGGGCGGGTCGTCGTGCGGCGCTGGTGTTAGCGAGCCCGCGCTCACGGGTGACCGTGAGCGCGTGCGAGGCCGGAGCACGACGACCCGCCCCGATGTCCGTCAGGATCAAGGTTGGAATGCTCACGCTTCGGCGGCATCGGCGCGCGCCGCGCTTTCGGTGTGCGCCGCGCCGGGCACCGGCGTACGGCGGCTCAGCGCCACGGCCAGTGTGCCGGCGATCACCAGCAGTGATCCGGCGGCGCTCCAGATGTCCAGGAACTCACCGAAGAAGACCATCCCCCAGATCGCCACGAGCACGATCTGCGAATAGCCGATCGTCATCGCTCGGGCGGCGGGCTCCAAGCTCAGACCACGCGTGAGGAAAACCTGACCGATCAGAGTGCTGACGCCGACGCCGAGCAAGACGAGCCACTCCCAGCCCTGAGGCAACTGAAAGCCCGGCCAGAACGGAGCGCTCGCGGGGATTATCACCAGTGGGAAGTAAAAGACGATGACCAGCGGGTGCTCCGTCTTGCTCGCCTCGCGGACCGTGACGTAGGCGCCGGCCGCGAGGAACGCGCCGAGCAACGCGGCGCCCACACCCAACAGGTCGGTCTCGGCGGCGGCGCCACCGAACAGAAAGCCGGGCCGCGTGATGAGGACGACGCCGGCGAAGCTCACCGCTATCGAGGCAACGATCCGACCCGTGACTGGTTCACGGAGCAGGAGGGCAGCGAGCAGTGCGGTCCAGAGCGGGCTGGTGAAGTGGAGGACCGTGGCCTCGGCGATGGCGATCCGGGTGAGGGCGAAGTAGAAGCAACTCATCGCCGCGAAGCCGATCAACCCGCGCAATACCAGGATCCAGCGTCGGTTCCCCCAAAGAGGGATCCCGGCGCGCCGCACGAGCCAGTAGCTGAGCACGAGGCTGACAACGCCGCGACTGAAGACGATCTCCTGGACCGGTAGCCGCTGCCCCGCCAGTTTCACCAGCACGCTCATCAGACTGAAGAAGAGGGTACTGGCGAGGATGTAGCGCACGCCCGAGGGCAGAAAGCCGCGTGTACCAGAGCCGGTCATGCGCTCAATCTAGTGGCGTCGAGTGCTTTGGGTACGGGGCCGGCGGACCGCTGGCCTCCCTTGTCGGACATCCGGGCCGCGCCTTAGCTTCATGCGCAGTCCAGCCGTGGAGTGGTGCATGGGAGATATTCTGGGTGTCAGGAAGTTCAGCCGCCGCGTGGCGACCCAAGCCAGGGGCCGCCCCGGCTGGTTTTCCAACATCATCTGGCACATCAACAGCTACTTCGTCACCAACTTCACGGTCACGCTCGCCTGGATCTTCTTCCACTTCTTTAACCGAACGACCGTGATCGGCCGCAAGAACGTGGGCGACGACCCGAACACGCTCCTGCTTTCCAACCACCAGTCGATGATCGACAGCATGCCGCTGGGGATCGGCGCCTTCTTCCCGAAGTCGTGGGTTAGGCCTTACCTCGTGCCTTGGCATCTGGCGGCGCGGGAGAACTTCTTCAAGAACCGGCTCATCGCCTGGTGGTCATCACACACGCGCTGCATCCCGGTGAAGCCGGGCCGACGCGATCTGCACGCACTCCGCAAGATGATGGAAGTGCTGCCCAAAGGGACGATCATCCTCTTCCCCGAAGGGACACGCAGTCGCACCGGCGACGTCGGGGAGGGACGGCCGGGGGCCGGGCTCCTCGCACTGGCGACCAAGCCCCGGTTGATCCCGGTAGCGATCGATGGCATGCAGGACCTGCTGCCCATCGGCCGCACCTTCCCCAGGATCGGACGGCGCATCTACATCAAGTACGGCGAGCCGATCGACTACTCCGAACTGGCATCGCAGCCGCGCACGCGCGAGACGGCCCAGGCCATCGTGGACAAGGTGATGGCCGCGATCCGCGCGCAGCATGAAGAGATTCGCCGCCTGCGCGCCGATAAACGCCGCAAGGCGTAGCCGACTGCTGGCACCTTCCGTCGCCATCCGTTACCATGGCCCCGGTCTCACAAACCCTAACAGGCAGGTTACCATGCGGCTCGTTTCGCTGTCGCTGCTCATAGTTCTCCTGACCGCCTGCGATCGAGGCGGCGAGGACCAGACCGCTGCCGCGCCCGAGCTTCCACCCGGCGCCCAGGCCATGTCGCTCTCCGGCGAAGCGCTCTACCCGCCGGAGATGTCCGAGGAGGCGCGCGGAGACCGTGAGGCCAGACTGGTCGAGGCGCGGGCCGACCACGAGGCCGACCCGGACGACGCCGACGCCATCATCTGGCTCGGCCGCCGCTCCGCCTACCTGGGAGAGTACCGGGAGGCCATCGCGACCTACAGCGAGGGGATCGCCAAGCACCCGGCCGACCCCCGCATGTATCGTCACCGCGGCCACCGCTACATCACGGTACGTCGCTTCGACGACGCGATAGCCGACCTCGAGCGCGCGGCGCAGCTCATCGCGGGCAGCGACGACGAGGTCGAGCCCGACGGCATGCCCAACGCCCGCAACATCCCGACCAGCACGCTGCACTCCAACATCTGGTACCACCTGGGGCTCGCCTATTACGTGAACGGCGACTTCGAGCACGCGCTGCGCGCGTACCGGGAGTGCATGACGGTGTCGGGTAACCCGGACATGCTCGTGGCGACCTCGCACTGGCTCTATATGACGTTGAGACGCCTGGGCCGCGAGGATGAGGCGGCGGCAATCCTCGACCCGATCGACGCCGAGATGGACATCATCGAGAACGATACCTACCATCGGCTGCTGCTCATGTACAAGGGTGACCTCGATGCCGAGGCCCTGCTGGCAGAGGCGCAGGCAGCCGACGGGATCGAGAACGCCACGCTGGGCTACGGGATCGGCAACTGGCACTTCTACAACGGCCGCCTGGAACAGGCGGAAGGTGTCTTCCGTAGTGTGCTCCAAGGACCACAATGGGCAGCCTTCGGATACATCGCCGCCGAAGCGGACGTGCAGCGCACGTGATCGATAGCTTCGTTACAAACGTCAACACATGAGGCCTCCGATGCGGACACTTCGGTTACTATCCGCCATCGCGCTCGTAGCGCTCTCGGCCGGAGCGCTACAGGCGCAGATCGACGCCCGGATGCTCCGGCAGCCGGACGTCTCGAGCACGCACATCGCCTTCGTCTACGCCGGCGACATCTGGGTCGTCCCCAAGAGCGGTGGCACAGCACAACGCCTCAGCTCGCCGAACGGCGAAGAGTCGGTCCCCCGCTTCTCTCCGGACGGCTCGACGATCGCCTTCACGGGCAACTACGACGGTAACGCCGACATCTATACGATCCCGACGATGGGCGGCGAGCCGGTGCGCATCACACATCACCCGATGGGCGACCGTGTGGTCGACTGGTACCCGGACGGGCGCAGCATCCTATACGCGTCGTCCATGGAGAGCGGTCGCCAGCGATTCAACCAGTTCTACCGTGTAGCGAATGACGGCGGCCTACCCGAGAGGCTGCCGCTCGCCTTCGCCGAGTACGGTGCCATTTCCCCGGACGGCGAGTGGCTCGCCTACATCCATATCGAACGTGACTCGCGGACCTGGAAGCGCTATCGCGGCGGCCGCGCGCCGGACATCTGGATGTTCAACCTCGACGACTACACCTCGAGCAACATCACGACCAGCGATGCGAACGATGCGCATCCCATGTGGCACGGCCGCACGCTCTACTTCCTGTCGGATCGCGGCCCCAACCAACGGCAGAATATCTGGGCCTACGACCTGGACTCCGAGACGGTCCGTCAGGTTACGCGGTTCGAGGACTTCGACATCCAACTACCGGCCATCGGCCCGTCCGACATCGTCTTCGAGGCAGGCAGCCGCCTCTACCTGCTGGACCTCGCCAGTGAAGAGTACCGGGAAGTCGCGATCGATGTGGTGACCGATCTGGCCACCCTGAAGCCGCGGGTCGAGAGTGTCTCCGACCTGATCTCCAGCGGTTGGGTCTCGCCCAGCGGCAAGCGGGCGGTCTTCGAGGCCCGCGGCGACGTCTTCACGGTCCCGGCCGAGCACGGCCCGATCCGCAACCTGACGGCGAGCAGCGGGATCGCGGAGCGCTACCCAACCTGGTCACCGGACGGCAAGTACATCGCCTACTGGAGCGACCGCTCGGGCGAGTACGAGCTGACCTCGCTGGGCGCGGGCTTCCGCTACCGCCCCTACTGGTCGCCGGACAGCAAGAAGCTGGCGTTCGTCGACCAGGCGAAGACGATCCACATTTACGACGTGGAGAGGGGCCGCACCGTCGAGGTCGACCGCGACACGTGGATGATCCACGGCGAGTTGAACTTCTTCAGCGTCAGCTGGTCATCGGACAGCCGCTGGATGGCGTACTCGCGCGGGCTCGCCAACCGCAGCGGAGCCATCTTCCTCTACGACACGCAGGCCGGCCGGCTCCACCAGGTGACGTCGGGCTACTACTCCGACAACCAGCCGACCTTCGATCCGGACGGCAATTACCTGTACTACCTGTCGAATCGGACATTCCAGCCTTCGTA
>JBDHHM010000163.1:0-7503 GCA_039589355.1 Gemmatimonadota bacterium
GGTGCGGCGGCTGACATCGAACGTCGGCCAGCGTATGCCCTCCATCGCTCCTCGCGCCGCCAACCAGCGTTCGGCGAGGAAGATCGCCGGGAGCACCGTCGCGAAAGAGACCGTGGTACCCAACCAGCGGATCAGCCGGTCGGGCGGCAGAAAGACGTAGTACCAGTTGGCGACCCGGAAGTTGACCAGCTCGAAGAAGAACCATAGCACCGCTGACCAGGCGAGGAGCGAGAGCGCGAAACGTGGGCGCGAGAGCAGGTAGTAGCGCCCGCTGCGGGCCGCTACCGCCGCGTCCAGCACCAACAGGGTCGGATACCAGGCGGCGATGTAGAAGTAGTTGACGAACGGCTCGACCCGGCGGAGCATCAACGCGGCTGCCGTAGCCAGAAACAGGAGCGCCGGCAGCGCGACGAGCCAGGGCGCCGGTCTCACGGACCGGCCCTCCGCCCGGGGCGCACCGGCGCCCGTCGGTCCGAGCTCGCTCATCTACCGTGCGCTGCCGCGTCGAGCAATTCCACCAGGTCGGGGAGCTCGGGATCCGCGTGCATCACACGCCCATCCAACATCGTACCGAGCACACGCACGTCCTTGATCTCCGCCGGTTCGATCTCGAGCAGGTCACGATCGAGGATGGTGAAGTCGGCGAACTTGCCGGCCCGGATGCTCCCCTTCACATCCTCCATCCGGGCGGCGTAGGCGTTGTTGATGGTGTAAGCGCGGATCGCGGTCTCGACATCGATCCGCTGCTCCGGGAACCAGCCGCCTTCCGGCGTGCCGTCGAGCGTCTGGCGCGTCACCGCGGCATAGATGCCGAGCAAAGGTTTCGCCGGGTACCAGGCCGCGTTGGTGCCGGGCCAGTCGGAGCCGAAGGAGAGCAGGGCGCCACCCTCGACGAGTGACTTGAACGCGTAGGCACCATTGCAGCGCTCATGGCCGATCCGCTCCTCCATCCAGCGCATGTCATCGATGGCGTGGTAGGGCTGTACCTCCGCGATGATCCCAAGCTCACCGAAGCGCTCGAAGTCGTCCTCCTCTATGACCTGGGCGTGGATCATACGGAAGCGGCGGTCCCGGGGCCCGTTGGCCTCGATCGCCATCTCGAACCAGTCGAGCAGCGTGTCCACCGCCAGGTCGCCGATCGCGTGAACGTGCGAGTCCAGCCCAACCGAGTCGGCCGCGCGGATCAGCTCGGCCATCCCCGGCGGCTGCAGCACATGCTGTCGCCAGATGCCGCTGTTGTCCGGTTGGTGATCGTAGGGCTCCCTGAACCGGGCACCGGAGTTGCCCATGATGCCGTCCACGAAGCCCTTGAGGCCGCCGACCCTCAGAAGCCCATCGCCGTATCCCTCGCCGATGCCCAGCGCCGCCAGGTGCGGCCAGGTGTCCAGCGTCGGCCGGGCATACACGCGCACGGTGAGCTCGCCCCTGTCACGCAGGTACTGGAAGACCTGCATCTGGTGCGTCCGCGTGATGTCGTGGATCTCGGTGACCCCGTTCTCCGCCAGGCGCGCCAGTGCGACACGGGCTTCGAGCACCCGCTGCTCGAACGACTTCTCCGGGATGACCCGTCGAACCAAGCCCACCGCGCTGCCGGTGAGGATCCCCGTCGGCTCCCCGGTGGCCGGATCGCGTTCGATGGTGCCGCCATCGGGGTCCCGGGTCGCCCGGGTGATCCCCGTGAGCTCGAGCGCCACGCCGTTGGCCAGGAACTCGCTCCCGTCCCAGCGGGAGAGCAGCACCGGGGTCTCCGGCGTCAGCGCGTCGATCATCTCCCGGTGTGGCTTGAAGCGCTCTGCGGGCCCGGCCCCCTCTTCGCGCCCCGTGGAGCCCATCTCCCACTCTTCGTAGGCGCCCCAATCGCCATCCAGAATCCAGGCGCCCTCGGGCAGGCGATCCCGCGCCGCCGCCACCCGCTCGGCCAGCAGGTCGGCATCGGCCACGTCCAAAAGGTTGATGCCCAGCAGTAGCCGCGCCGCGTAGTCGAAATGGGTGTGGTTGTCGATGAAGCCCGGCACGACGAACGCACCATCCAGGTCGACCACGGCCGTCGCCGGCCCCCGGTAGCGCGCGATGTCGCCATCGTCGCCCACTGCCAGGATCCGGCCGTCACGGACGGCCACGGCCTCGGCCCGCGGCTGGTCCGGCTCGACCGTGTAGATCGCGCCGCCCACGAGGATCAGGTCGGCCGTGGATCCGGCACCGCGTCGCGACGTCGTCTGCAGTGCGATCACCAGCGCCGCCACGGCGACTGCCATCAGCAGAAGGGAGTTACGCATGGGTCGCTTCCGGAGAAGGGTTGTAGGCGCGTGTGACAGCACGTAATGTAGGCCGAAATCCGACCATCAACAGGGTGGGCACATGAGGCGACGCGACTTCCTCAGACTCGCCGGCACGGCCGGCGCTGCAGCGGTTTTCCCGCGCCTCGAGCGAACGGGCCAGACGATGCCGCTATCCGATCCGACGCTCGACCAGGGGATAAGCCAGCTACCGAACGGTACCTTCCGGGCCCGGCTGGCCAAGGCCGCGGAACTCGCGGCGGAACGCGGACTCTCGGCCCTGTTCTGTGAGCCGTCCACCAACTTTGCCTACCTGGCGGGCGGCAATTTCGGCCGCAGCGAGCGACTGATCGCACTGGTCATCCCGACCGCATCGATGGATCCGTTCTTCGTGGCGCCGCAGTTCGAGGTCGAGCGGGTAGAACGAACGGTCCGCCCGGTCGGGGAGGTGTGGGGCTGGAAAGAGGAACAGGACCCGTTCTCGCTGATAGCCGAGGCCTTCGCCGGCCTGCCGCCCGGCCGGATCGGGATCGAGGCGAGCGCCCGCTACGGCATGGCGACACGGCTAAGGGGCGCCCTCCCGGACTGGGAGCTGGCCGATGCGACCTCGATCTTCGAGGGCATGCGGATCATCAAGTCCGAGACCGAGATCGGCTTCATCCGCCATGCCGTTTCGATCACCGAGACCTCCATCGCCGCCACCTTCGCCAGCCTCGAAGCCGGCGTCACCGACCGCGAGGTGGCCAGCTATCTGAGCGGGCAGATGCGCGAGCGCGGCGTCAGCACGGCACGCCCGTACTCATCGACGCAGGCTGCCGGGTACAGGGGTACACGTCCGACATCACCCGAATGCACTTCTTCGGCGACGAGCCGGGACCCGAGTATCGGGAAGTGTTCAACACCGTCTTCAGCGCCCAGACCGCTGCATTCGACGCCGGTCGGCCCGGTATGGAGTTCCAGCAACTCGACCGAATCGGACGCCGGGTCATTCGCCAAGCGGGCTACGGCGAGTACTTCACCCACCGGCTGGGCCACGGCATGGGGATGGACGGCCACGAACCGCCCTACCTCGTGGAGGGGAACACACGCCTGCTCGAGCCCGGGATGGTCTTCACCATCGAGCCGGGCATCTACCTCCCGGGCCGCTGGGGCGTTCGGATCGAAGATGACTTCGTTCTGCGAGAGGACGGCCTGGAAGCGCTGAGCACGCGGCTAGCACCGATCTAGAGTCGTCGGCCACCGGCCACCGGCATTGACGTGGGGAGCTCGCGTCGAAATATTCGCCGCGGCCCCAGGACCCCAAAACACGGCAAAGGACAGCCATGGACTTCGAAGTCGCTACCGATCTCTCACCGGAGGATGTGATCCAGAAGGCAGAGGAGTATTACCGCGAGCACACCGGCCTCGAGATCCAGGAGCGCGGCGCCAACCGGCTCGAGTATTCCGGCGCCATCGGCATCGCGAAGATTAAGGCTTTCAGAGAGCACGGGCACACGACCGTATACGTCGAGACCGACCGCGGCGTCGGATTCGACGTCACCGACGTCACGCTCAGGTTCCTCTACACGATCCCCCACGTATAGCCCGAAGGACGACGCCGATGTCCGGAGAGATGCTTCAGATCCGCGTTATCGTACCCGACGACTGGCGCGAGCAGAAGATGGAGTTCGCGCCCGATACTTCCGTACGCACGATCAAGGAGAGGGCCCTGCCCCAGCTACTCGGGACCGGCGAGATCGACGCAGCGACCTACTACGTCGAGTACTTCGAGAAGGAGGTCCTCGACGAGTCCCGCACGCTGGCCGACCTCGGAGTCCCGCAGGGCGGCGTGATCTCGCTACGGCCCTACGACATGGACCACCCCCCGCCCTTCGAGGGCTAGCCGGACACGATCCCCATCCTGCTCGTGATCGTCGTCGGTACCGCTAGCGCGTCCTTGAGACGATCCGGGAGACGATAGGGTAAGGCAGCGATTTCATCAGCCAGCCCATCAGGCGCCACCGTCTCGTCACGTAGACGTGGCGCTTTTTCTTGCGGATGGCCGTGCAGATCTGGCGGGCCGCCTCTTCGGGCGTCGCGACCCAGAACATGCCCTCGCGTCCCGCCGTCATCTCTGTGTCGACGAAGCCCGGCTTCACGTCGGTGACCTGGATATCCAGCCCCAGCCTGTCGGCCTTCAAGCGCAGGCCTTCTAGATAAGTCGAGTCGAACGCCTTCGAGGCGCTGTAAGCCGCCCTGAGGCCCCGCAGTGCGGCAATCGATGAGATGCCGACCAGATGGCCCGAGCCGCGCTCGATGAAATAGGCCATCGCCCGGTTCGCGACGGCTGCGAAGCCGGTGACGTTGACCTGGATGATCTGATGCTCGATCTCCCAGGGCGGGTCCGTGTGCCCGACGCCCGAGTTGACCACTATGAGCTCGACGTCGCCCATCTCTTCGATCAGTTCGCCCAACAACTGCCGGGCCTCCTCCGGCCGACTAAGGTCCATGGCCTTCAGATAGGTCGGCGCACCGATCTCGCGACGCAGCTCCTCCATCAGTTCTACGCGCCGGCCCGCCAGCCCTACCTCGTAACCGTTCGCGGCCAGCAGCTTCGCCAGGCCACGTCCAATGCCCGAGCTCGTACCGATGACAATCGCCTTGCTCACGTCCCGTTCGACCTTCCGTGTGAGTTCCCGCGCCTCAGGCGCGGCCGAATAAACGGGTTGAACGGCGGCGATCATAGGTCATCGCCGACTCGGGCGTCAAGCCGAGCCGGCTGCTTCGAAATCGGCCCACGCGTGATAGATTGGGGGCATGAGCGACTTCAAGCAGCTCAAGCTGGACGACGTCGTCGTCGAACTTCTCGGCCGCCTGGGGTTCCGACACCCCACGGCGCTGCAAGAGGAGGCCGTTCCGGTTATCGCCCGGGGGACGACCACCGTCGGCATCGCCTCCTCCGGCAGCGGCAAGACCCTGGCCTACGGCCTCGGACTCGCCGCCCGCCTCGACGCAGTTGCTCCAGGGACGCAGGCCCTCGTACTGCGCCCCACCGACGCCGGCGCCGGCCGAACCGCAGACGCGCTGCACCGCCTGCTGCAGCCGAGAGGCCTGGCGGTAGGCGTCGTTAGGCCTGGGTCGACGTTGAGCGCGCAGGTCGCCTGCGCCAGCCCCGCCGGTGCCCTGGCCGCCCTCGAGCACTCGGCGATCAAGCTGGAGGGACTGGCGACCCTGGTCGTTGACGGCGCCTCAGCGATGGTGGGGCTCGGTGCCGCCGACGCGCTGGAGACCCTCACGGCACAGGTCCCGAAGGAGGCACAGCGCGTCCTCCTCACGTCGGAGATCACCAAGGAGGTCGAAGACTGGATCGACCGGCACGCGCGCCGCGCCCGGCGTCTGACCTACATGCCGACGGAGGTCAAGCCGCTCGACGGTGTCACCCTCGAATTCTGGGCCGCTCCACAGCACGAATGGCTACCCGTCCTCGTCCGGCTCCTGAGCGAGAGAGGCGCGAAGAGCGAGACCGGTGGCCGCATCCACTGCCGTCTGGAAGAGCACGCCCGGGCGCTGGCCGCTCAACTGCAGGTGCGCGGCCTACAGATCGCCGAGAGCGCCGGCGCGCTGGGCGTCCGCGTCGGCTGGAGCGACCAGTGCGACAGCGAGCCCGCAGACCTGTCGGTAGCTTGGGGAACCCCGCCCGATGTTCCCGCCCTGCTGGCCTGCGTCGAGGGAGCGGCCCGGACCGTGATCTTCGCGGAGCCCGCCGAGCTCGCCCACCTCGCCCGCCTGGCCGAGCTCCTGGCGCTGAGGGGCGCCCCACTCCGTGCCGTCGCCCCGCCCGAGGCGCTCCGTTCGGCCCAGGCCACACTCGAGCAGCTGCGCGAGGCCGCGGCACAGGGCGACCTCGAGCCGTATATCCTCCTGATCGAGCCGCTGCTCGAGGAATTCACACCGACCCAGCTCGCCGCCGCAGCCACCGCTCTCTTGCGCGAGCGCCAGCCGGCGACTGCCGCGACACCCTTACCTGCCTGGACGCGCCTTTACTTCGCCGTCGGCCGCCGCGACAGCATCAGGCCCGCCGACCTCGTCGGCGCCATCACTGGTGAAGCATCGGTTACCGGCGACAGAATCGGTCGCATCGAGATCAGAGATACTCACTCTTCGGTGGAAGTCGCCGCCTCGGTCGCGGAAAAGGTGATCAAGGCTCTGGCGACAGCGACAATACGGGGACGTCCCGCCAGCGTGCGGGTCTTTCGGGAGTGATTCGGTAGGTGTTGGGGGAAGCAGGCCCGCTACGTCAGGCCTCCTTCCCCCGCCGTCCAGCCTAGAAGCCCGGCTTCACCCCGTCCTTCAACCCTTTCCCAGGACGGAAAGCCGGCGATACCGATGCCGGAATCTGGATCCGCTCGCCCGTGCGCGGGTTCCTGCCCATCCGCGCTCCGCGCTTCCGGGTCTCGAACGTACCGAACCCGGTGATCTGGACCTTCGCGCCAGACTTCAGCGCGCTCGCGATGATACCCTTGTCTACGTCGAACAGGGCATCGACCGCGCGGCCAGCGTCGGCCTTGCTGAGGCTTGTCGCGTCAGCAAGCTTGTCAGTGAGTTCCGTCTTGTTCACCACAGTGCTCCTTTCAGGAGATGGGTGGACCGAAAAGGGCAAGGGCGAAGCCGAAGCCGGATCTACTGTACAGCCAAATCCCTTGAATCGTCAAGGGAAAAGCTAGGCGTAGAGCCAATCCTGGCGGGGGCCAACCCGACCACCGCGCCGTTCCCGGCGACCGACCCGCGACGCGTCACTACACCCAACCCGTTGGCAAACAAAGGTTTACGGTGTCGGGCTACCCGGCTACCGATTCCCACATGTAAGGCATCTCCCACAAAAAGCGGCCCCCTCCTTGTGGGGCTACGGGATACCGCCGATGGCGCCGCACTGGCGGCGACGGGCCGCGGGGCACAGGCCGCGGTTGACGCTTTTTGGGGCTTCTGGTAAACTAGTAAAGCTGTTTCCCTCGCCTCCCGCGACCTCCCCGTCCACTACCGCAGGCCCCAAAGCAGCCCCGCCGACGGCCCGATTGGGTTGTAGCGTGCTGGAGACGGGCACGTTGGGGCCTCGAGCGCGTTTAACAGATGGCTGTAGGTAGCGCTCTAACCAGAAGGCGACCGAGGAGACCGTAATGAGAGGATCGATCGTAGCAGCGCTGGCAGCCGGGGCATACCTTGCCGTCGCTGCAGCGGCTGCACCTCCCGA
>JBDHHM010000164.1:0-10278 GCA_039589355.1 Gemmatimonadota bacterium
GCTCGATATCGAAAGCGTGCTCCGGTATGCAGCAGCGGTCGGCCGCGCCCGCCATCGTCGGTAGCAGGGCCGTGTAGCCGGCGTAGCGCCCGAAGACCTCGATGACCAGGAACCGTTCGTGCGAGCCGGCGGTGGTCCTGAGGCTGTGCGTCAACTCGATCGTGCGGGTAACACAGGTGCTGAAGCCGATGCAGTAGTCTGTACCTGGCACGTCATTGTCCATCGTCTTCGGGATCGCCACGACCTTGACACCCTCCTGGTGCATGCGCATGGCGTAGCTCAGTGTGTCGTCGCCGCCTATGGGGATCAGCGTGTCGATGCCCAGAAACTCCAGGTTCTTTAGCACATCGGGCGTGACGTCGTTGATATCGTCGCTGTAGCGGTCGGCGAGGTGCCCGGGTACGAGTACCTTGGGAAGATGGGTCGGCCGCGTCCGCGAGGTGTGCAGGAACGTGCCGCCGGTTCGCCCGGCGCGGTTCACTACCTCCTGCGTCAGCGTCGCTACGGAGCCCGAGTTGTCGGCTTCCTTATCCGGGATCAAGTCCACCAATCCTGCCCAGCCGCGCTTGATACCCAGGACCCGGTAACCCTCGCGCAGGGCGCGAATCGTGACGGCGCGGATCGCCGGGTTGAGTCCCGGTACGTCGCCCCCGCCCGTGAGGATGCCGATCGTGCCTTTAGTGCCGGCCATTCCCAGATGCCTCCCTGACCGTCCTCGGTCTCGATGCCGCCGGGCTAACGCGCCCGGTATCCCATGTCGATAGTATCGCCCGCCAGAAGGGCGGGCGAGGGAGCGCGGGGGTGCCTCCCGCTCCTGAGTATAGCAGGGGCGGCCGATATTCCGCTACTTTCCCGAGCCACTTGCCGGCCCTACGTTGGACAACCAAGCCTCAAAGATAGTGGCACCAGGCGCCCAGTCGCTCGGTTTCCCGCGCTCCGTTGGAGGTGGCATCATGGCAGAGGAACTCGTCGGCACTATTTCCCACTACTTCGCCAAGCCCGAGGTCGGGGTCGTAAAGCTCGTCGCCGGCATCAAGATCGGCGACGTCCTCCACGTCCGTGGAAATACCACCGACTTCGAGCAGGAGGTCACCTCCATGCAGGTGGAGCATGAGGCTGTCGAAACGGCGGCGGCCGGCACGGAGGTGGCGTTCAAGGTGAACGAGCGAGTCAGGAAGGGCGACGAGGTCTACAAGGTGACGCCCGACTGATGTAGCACGGCCGGCAGAACGATCCGGAAAAGACAAATGAACAGGCGGCGTGATCGACCGAGGAGGCGACATGCGTAGAGGTGTCCTGCACGCACTAGAGCGCGGCGACAGCCGGGCGCACCGACGTCGAGGCTCGGCTCAACGGCCTCGACGTGTTCATCGCCGAGGTCATGGCGGAATGGAAGGTGCCCGGCCTGGCCATAGCGACGTGGACGAGGAGCTACCGGTGACGTCGCGGACACTCTTCGCCATCGGTTCGATCACGAAATCTTTCACCGTCACCGCCCTCGGCATGCTCGCCGATGAAGGCCGGCTCGAATGGGATGAACCGGTGCGCACATACATGCCCGATTTCGAGCTGTACGATGACGTCGCCAGCGAGCGGATGACCCCCCGTGACCTCGTTACCCACCGTTCGGGGCTTCCGCGTCACGACCTCATGTGGTACGGCTCGGAGCTAACGCGCCGAGAGTTGTATGAGCGGCTCCGCTACCTGGAACCGAACAGAGACTTCCGCGCCGCCTACCAGTACCAAAACCTCATGTTCATGACCGCCGGTTACCTTGCGGGCCGGCTGGCCGGCATGCCCTGGGAGGATCTCGTCAGGCAGCGGATCTTCGATTCGCTCGGGATGGCCGGCTCGAATTTCTCGGTGGACGAGTCTCAGAGATCGGATGACTTCGCGTATCCGTACGCGACGGTCGGTGACGATGTCCGGCAGATCGATTTCCGCAACATCGATGAGATCGGCCCCGCGGGCTCGATCAACTCGAGCGTCGCCGAGATGATCCGTTACGTCCAGTTCCATTCGGAGGACAATGCACGGCAGATGCAGACGCCGCAGATGGCCATCCAGAGCAACATCCGATACGACGAGCTAGGGCACAGCGCCTACGGCATGGCCTTCGGTGTGACGGCCTATCGAAGGTGTTGCAGCACGGCGGCGGCATAGACGGTTTCATCGCGCTGCTCTCCTTCATGCCCCGTGATCGGATCGGCATGATCGTGCTCACGAACCAGGGCAGTAACAACCCGGTGCCGACAATCGTAGCGCGCCGCGCCTACGACCAACTCTTGGGTCTCGAGGCCGTCGACTGGCCGGCCCGTGTGAGAGAGCAGCAGGCGCGAGCGCGCGAAGCCGCCGAACGATCGGATGAGGAAGAGCTAAGCTATCGAGTGGCGGGCACTTCACCGTCACACGAGTTGTCGGAGTACGTCGGTGAGTACGAGCATCCGGGCTACGGCGTAATTCGCGTCGAGCTCGACGGCGCGAGGCTGAAGGCCACGTTCAACAACATGAGTGCTCCGCTCGAGCATTTCCACTATGACGTCTTCGAAGTTCCGGAGGACCCGCTCGTCGAATTCGACGAGATGAAGGTGATGTTCCGGTACAACAAGAGAGGCGCGATTGACCGGCTGCTGATCCCATTCATTGTCTTCACGCGTGTCGCCGATCCAGAGCACTGACCGCAGATGTGGCGGCGAAGAGCCAAGGAGTAAACCTGAGACGGGGTCACTTGCGAAGATTCGCCCTCTGGGGAGGCGCCCTCCTGTTGGCTCTCACAGTCGTGGCGGTCATCTGGTTGAAGTACGCTCTGGCGTTTGATGCGCCTGACCAGTTTCTGCGGCAGAAGGGTGAGCTGGCGGGGGTTGAGATCGAGGCCGCCGATGCTGACACACTCTACGAAGCATTCCACATCAGGTTGGCCAGCAGCGCCGGCTACCGAGTGCGTGGGCACCTGCGGGTCCCGCGTGCGCCGGGGCCCTGATCGTCATCGGCGGCACCAACACCGGCCGAATGGCCGCGGAGCTGGTCAACCCGGAATCGCCCTACGTTATCCTGGGCCTCGACTATCCGTGGGACGGGCCCACCAGGCTGACCTGGTGGCAGTTCCTGGTTCGTGTACTCGCCGTCCGGCGCGCGATGCTGCTCACCCCTTCGGCGGTCATGCTGGCCGTCGACTACCTGGAGACGCGGTCGGAGTGCGACACGACGGGGGTCGTACTGGTCGGTGCTAGCTTCGGTGCCCAGTTGATCACCGTGGTCGGGGCGCTCGAGGAGCGGGCCGGTCCGGTCCTGGTGATCTACGGCGGGGGTGACTACAAAACCATTCTGGAAGCGAATCTGAACCTGAAACCGCGCTGGCTAAGCTCGGCGCTGGCCCGGGCCGGCGCCTGGCTGCTCGATCCTATCGAACCGCTTCATTACGCTGCTGAGGTAGCGCCGCGCCCCATGATCCTCATCAACGGCTCGCTGGACTCGCGGATCCCGCAGCAGTCGGTGGACACGCTGTTCGCGGCGGCGCGCCAGCCGAAACAGCTCATCTGGCTGGAGGAGGGGCACATCAGCTCACGGGACCCGGCACTGCTGCGACGGGTGCTGGAGGCGGCGGTCCAGGCGCTCGAGGAAACGGGCGAAATCGCCCGGTCTTCCTAAATCGTTGGGATTTACACATATTAGGGCTTCCGGCAGCAACGGAAAGCCTGTCCTCCCCCTACCCGTACGGGCTCTCGCGCGCCGTCCTTGATCCGGTCTGGCCCACGAGTGCTCCCTAATTCCAGATAAAAACGCCGACACTGGTACGCAAGCAACGCCACTATCCCCGATGACGGAGCCAGCGACACGTGTCCTGCTGATCGAGGACGATCCCGGCACCACCCGGCTCGTGCAGGGAATGCTGGGCTCGGCGGGCGGCGAATTCACCGTTGAGCACGCCAACTGTCTGTCCGCCGGCCTGACGCGCCTAGCCGCCGGTGGGATCGACGTGATCCTCCTCGACCTCGGGCTGCCCGATAGCAGCGGGCTAATGACGTTCGACCGGGTGCGCGCGGATGCCCCGGGCGTTCCGATCGTCGTTTTGGGCCACGGCGATGACGAGGTGCCGGCGATGGAGGCGGCGCGGCGCGGCGCCCAGGACTACGTCGTCAAAGGGCGCATGGACGCCCACACCCTGGGGCGCACGGTACGCTATGCCATCGAGCGTGCCCGGGCCGAGGCGGCGTTGAGCGAGAGCCAGCGCGCGCTGGCCACGTTGATGGGCAACCTCCCGGGGATGGCCTACCGCTGCAGGAACAGCCACAGCTGGTCGATGGAGTTCGTCAGCAGCGGCTGCTACGAGCTCACCGGGTACCAGCCCGGCGAGCTCATTAACGATAAGCTGACCTCCTACGGGCAGTTGATCCATCCCGACGATCGGACAGAGGGTTGGGAAGAGGTACAGTCGGCGGTGAAGGAGAACCGGCCGTTCCAACTCACGTATCGTATCAGGACCGCCGCCGGGGAAGAGAGGTGGGTTTGGGAGCAGGGTGTCGGTGTCCGCGCGCCCGACGGCGAGATCATAGCCCTCGAGGGGCTCATCATCGACACCAGTGAGGGCCGGCGAGCGGAACAGGCGAGCAAGCTGCTGGCAACGGCCGTCGAGCAGGGCGCTGAAGCGATCATCATCACCGACCTCGACGGCACCATTCAGTACGTCAATCCTTCGTTCGAGCGGGTCACGGGGTATTCCCGTGAGGACGCCGTCGGCAGGACGCCGGCGATTCTGAAGAGCGGGAAACACGACAAGGAATTCTACCGCGAGATGTGGGAGACGCTGGAGCGCGGCGACGTATGGACCGGCCATTTCATCAACCTGAGGAAGGATGGAACGCTCTACCGCCAGAATGCCACTATCTCGCCTGTGAGAGATGCCTCGGGTGAAATGGTCAACTACGTCTGCGCCGCACGCGACGTGACCCGCGAGCAGGAGCTCGAGGAACAGTTGCAGCAGTCGCAGAAGATGGAGGCGATCGGCCAGCTGGCCGGCGGCATCGCCCACGATTTCAACAACCTGCTGACGGCCATCCTGGGCAACAGCGAGCTGCTGTTGAACAGGGTGGCGCAGGATGATCCGAGGCGACTGGACCTGGAGGAGATCAGGCAGGCCGGCATGCGGGCGGCCGGACTGACTCGCCAGCTATTGGCCTTCAGCCGCCGGCAGGTGCTCGAGCCCGTCGTGCTCGATTTGAACGAGGTTGTCGCCAGCGTCAGCTCGATGATCGTGCGCTTGATCGGCGAGCATGTTGAGCTGGCCACGAAGCTGACTCCGGATCTGGGCCTGGTGAACGCCGACCCCGGTCAGGTCGAGCAGGTGATCTTGAACCTTGCAGTGAACGCGCGCGACGCGATGCCGGAGGGCGGTCGACTGCTGATCGAGAGCACGAACGCTGATCTCGACGCGGCGTACGTGAGCTCGCACGCGCCCGTCGAATCCGGTTCGTACGTCATGCTGGCCGTAAGCGATACCGGAGCGGGGATGGACGAGGCGACGACGTCGCGGATCTTCGAGCCCTTCTTCACGACGAAGGAGGCGGGCAAGGGTACGGGGCTCGGCCTGTCCACGGTGTACGGGATCGTCAAGCAGAGCAACGGCTACATCTGGGTCTACAGCGAGCCGGGGCATGGAACGACCTTCAAGGTCTACCTCCCGCGCGTAGAGGTGCCGGAGGACCAGCAAGGTGACGCAGACTCGGCTGACGGTGACAGAAGGTCGTCGATGAGAGGTTGGCACGAAACGGCCCTGCTGGTCGAGGACGACCCTTCCGTAAGGGCG
Source organism: Gemmatimonadota bacterium (assembly GCA_039589355.1). Taxonomy (GTDB): domain Bacteria; phylum Gemmatimonadota; class Gemmatimonadetes; order Palauibacterales; family KS3-K002. The sequence goes on from JBDHHM010000164.1 coordinate 5,804, forward strand.
GTCGTGCGCAGGACGCTACAGAGCAGCGGTTACAACGTCGTCGAGGCGGGCAACGCCGGCGACGCTGTCCGCCTGGCCGAGGAGTACGGCGAGACCATCGACTTCCTGATCACCGACCTGATCATGCCGGAGACGAGCGGCCGCGATCTCGCTCAGACCATCTCGGCGTTGCGCCCCGGCATCAAGGTGCTCTACATGTCCGGCTACAGCGACAACACCGTGCTGCATCATGGGATGGTGACGTCGGACATGGAGTTCATCGCCAAGCCTTTCACTCAGGATAAGCTGCTGGAGAAGGTCCGGCAGGTTCTCACTGCCGGTAACGGGGACTCTCGATAGTGAAGACGCGTCCATTGGGCGCCGGGCCGCCGGCCGTAACGGCCGTCGGTTTCGGCGCGATGCCGCTTTCTATTTCCGACCGCCCCGACGAGGCGCAGGGTATCCAGGTCATACACTCGGCCCTCGACGCCGGGATGACGCTCGTCGATACGGCTGACGTGTACTGCCTCGACGACGACAATATCGGACACAACGAACGCCTCATTGCAAAGGCTCTGGCCGCCTGGTCCGGAGATCGCGATTCGATCGTCGTCGCCACCAAGGCCGGGCTCACGCGCCCCGGTGGTCGCTGGGAAACCGACGGTCGCCCCGCACATGTCAGAGCGGCGTGCGAGCGCTCGCTCAAAGCTCTCGGCGTCGACCGAATCGATCTCTACCAGTTCCACGCCCCGGACCCGGAAGTTCCCTTCACCGATAGCGTGGGCGTCTTCGCCGACCTACAGCAGGAGGGGAAGGTGCGCTGGGTGGGGCTCTCCAACGTCTCCGTGGACGAGATCGAGGCGGCTCGAGACATCGTCGAGGTGGCGACGGTCCAGAATCGGCTCAATCCGTTCTTTAATGAATCGCCTCACGATGGTGTAGTTAAGTACTGTAATGAGAATGGAATAGGCTACCTGGCCTACAGTCCGGTGGGAGGTGGCCGACTTAACAAGAAGCTGCCCGGCCACCCCGTGCTCCAGCCGATCGCCGAGGCCCACGGCGCCTCGGCCCATTCGGTTGTCCTCGCCTGGGTCGCGGCCCGCGCGCCCAACGTGATCGTCATCCCGGGCGCTCGAACGGTGGAACACGTCCTCGACTCCGCCGCCAGTGCCGAGCTGGTGCTGAGCCCAGAGGAACTGCAGGCGATCGACGAGGGCGAGTTCTCGACGGCGTGAGTGCGGTCGGGCGCGGCGACGGGCCCTCGCATCATTTCGCGCGGGGTTGGTCGGATGCCGGGAGAACCACTCGCTCCGGGCTCGCGCCACCTGCGCAGAGCGGCCGCACCCTCAGTGGTGAGCTCGCGACCTCCGCTAGGTGATTCTCCCGGCCTCCTCCCCATCTACAAAGCTCGAGAGCCGTCGCCGCGCCCTCGCTTACGCGGTACGGGGTTCGAGGTCCCAACGCCGCACTAGTTCTTGTGGAAGAGGCGGCCCGATAGTCCGAGCGCCTCATCGTCCTCCGCTGTGCCCACTGCAAGACTGAGCGTCCTTCCACCACCGGCCTGGAAGTACTGCACCGACAACGGATGATACCCTGCCTGGAGGGCGATCATGCCGGACCGCTCGCTGGCCGCGTGGGGACCGTCGTGATCGATCACGGTCGCGTCGCCGATAAGAAGCCGGCTGCCGTCATCCTCCGAGGTGAGGGTGAAGGTGTAGATCGCGTCGGTCGGCACACGGATGTAACCGCTAAACATGAGACCGTAGTACTCGTCGCGCTCGGCGTACTCGAGCGAGATTGACCGGGCGATGCCCTCGTGTACCGGCGCGTGGCCGGCCAGCCCTTCCACCGATCGCACGTCAGCCTCGAAGTACGAATAGCGGAGCCCCGCGCTGAGGTTGCCGGAATCGAGTTGTACGGGCGGCCTCAACGAAGTCTTCGCGAAGCGGGCTGCCCGAGGTGTGCTTGCCCTGCCGTTGGGCAGGAAAGCACGGGCGGACACGACGACGCCGGCCTCGTCGACCGGCAACTGGACCGGGCCGCTGTACAACGCCGACTCGTACGTGGGATCGCTGCCGTCGGTGGTGTAGCGGATCTCGGCGTCAGAGATCAGCGCACCCAGCGTGAGCGTGACGCTTTCGTCCAGGGTGATTAGATCGGCCTCCAGCCCGGCGACGTTCGGGATGCGATAGTTCACGCCCATGGCGTCGAGCCGGCTCAGCCGGGCCGGCGACGACCTCCGCCAGGGCGAGCATGCGGGGCACGGCCATGTACTCCACGTAGTCCGTCGTCTTGATGTACTCGGTCCAGACGTTGCCCTGTGCGCCCAGCACGTGCTGGGCCTCCTGCGGCGTTAGCTCCTCGGGCACCGGCTCGAACTCGTAGACCTTTTCGAGGGGTGTGAAGCCGCCGATCGCCAGCGGCTCGTACGCGCGAGCGCCCTGGTAGTAGTCGAAGTAGGCGTGGCTGGTCGGCGTCATGATGACGTCGTGGCCCTGTCTGGCCGCCTCGATTCCGCCTGCCATGCCGCGCCAGGACATGACCGTCGCCTGCGGGGCCAGGCCGCCTTCCAGTATCTCGTCCCAGCCGATGAGCCGGCGGTCGTGGGCGAGCAGGAAGGTCTCGATCCGCTTGATGAAGTAGCTCTGCAGCTCGTGCTCGTCGGCCAGCCCCTCGCGGCGGATGACCGCCTGCGCCACTTCGCTCTCCTCCCAGCGTCGCTTCGGCGCCTCGTCACCGCCGATGTGGATGTAGCGGCTGGGGAACAGCTCCATGACCTCCCTCAGCACGTCTTCTAGAAAGGCGAACGTCTCCTCTTTGGGGCAGTAGATGTCTTCTTGGACGCCCCAGCGCGTCGAGACCTCGAACGGGCCGTCGGTGCATGCAAGCTCGGGGTAGGCGGCCAGCGCGGCGGTCGAGTGGCCGGGCAGCTCGATCTCGGGGATGACGGTCACGTAGCGGGTCCGCGCATACGCCAACACCTCGCGAATCTCGTCCTGCGTGTAGTAGCCGCCGTACGGTATCCCGTCTCCGATGTATGGGTCGAAGTTCTTCTCGAGTATCGTCTCCGCCCGACGACTGCCCACCTCGGTCAGGCGCGGGTACTTCTTGATCTCGATGCGCCAGCCCTGATCCTCGGTCAGGTGCCAGTGGAACGTGTTCATCTTGTACATCGCCAGCAGGTCGATGTACCGCTTGATGAACGAGACGGGGAAGAAATGTCGGCCGACGTCGAGGTGCATGCCGCGGTAGCTGAAGCGGGGTTCGTCTTCGATGGTGACCACGGGCACCTCCCATGTGCCCGCCGTCGCCGAAGCGCCATCGTCTGGCAGCAGTTGGCGAAGCGTCTGGAGCCCGTAGAAGAGCCCGGCGTGCGTCGAAGCGTCAATAACGATCGAGCCGCTGGTGACGCGGAGGCGGTAGCCCTCAGTGGCCTCGACCTCGGGGGACAGTAATAGCGCAATAGCGCCACCCGGGGCGGCCCCTGCCGGGTCGCTCGCCACCTGCAAGCCCGCTCCGATCGATTCCTGCAGCAGGTCGGCGGCGAAAGCCGCCAGTGCGTGCAATTCGGAGTCGTTCGGATCGGAGATCGCGATCGTCGTCGAAGGAGTGATCACAAAGGTGCCGCTACCCGGCTTCACGTATGCCGGGGCCGGGATCAGTGAGTATGCCATACGCTCCTCGGATGACACCGAAGCGGTACAAGCGACGCAGACTGCGGCCAGTACGAGCCAGAAGAACCCTCGCTGTGATCTTCTCACATCGAGCTTCCTTTCTTGTGGTGTGCGAAACTTCGGCGGACGCGGTACTATAGTCCCCCGGCGAGAGAGCGGCCATGCCCATTTGGGTCGCCCGCCTTGTCCAACCAATCGGAGGGAATCACGGTGATCAGTCACAGGTGTGTTTTGATCGTGATAGGCGTGGCGTGCCTCTGCGCGGCGCCTCTGCCGGCCCAGGAGCAGGACCGGGAGTGGTACACGGTTAGCGGGGAGCGGCACGGAGTGAGCTACTTCGCGCGGCATCAGCACCCCGAGGTCGAGTACGAGGCCGGCGACGTCCTCAGCTTCGACCGCTACCACACCATGGATGTCATGTACACCTGGCTCAAGCGCTGGGCACCTCGTAGAGCTCTACGAGGTCGGCCGCAGCTTCGAGGGGCGTCCCATCCTCCAGGTAACGCTGACCAACCAGGAGACCGGCGCGGCGACCGACAAGCCGGCGGCGTTCTTCGAGGGTGGACGTCACAGCGGTGAGGTGACGAGCTCCGAGTCGATCCTCTGGCTGATACACCACCTCCTGGAGGGGTACGGTCACGACGATGAGATCACGGCACTACTCGACACGAAGACGATCTACCTCAAGCCACAGAACAACCCCGATGGGTCGAGCCTGTACCTGCACACGGCCCAGCGGAATCGCAGCTCGGTGCGTCCCCACGACTCGGACCGCGACGGCCTGCTCGACGAGGATCCCAACGAGGACCTGGACGGCGACGG
>JBDHHM010000165.1:0-4612 GCA_039589355.1 Gemmatimonadota bacterium
TCGCGGCTGATCCTCTCGCCCGGTTCCGGAACCTGCCCGAACACCTCCAGCAGGTAGCCGTTCAGCGAGCGGTGCTCGAGCAGCGGGAAGGAAGTGTTGAAGAAGTGGTTGATCTCTCGGAGGTCGGCGCTGCCGTCGACGAGGATCTCGTTGCGGCTGAGGCGTACGATTGGCTCCTGCGCCACGTCGCTCTCATCGACGATTTCACCCACCAGCTCCTCCAGGATGTCCTCGAGGGCGATGAGCCCGTCTACGCCGCCGTACTCGTCGATCACGATCCCCAGGTGAATGCGGCGCGTCTGGAAATCCAGCAAGAGCTTGTCGAGTGTGACGGAGCCGGGCACGAAGAACGGCTCGCGCGCCAGCGCCCGCAACTCCACGTCGCGCTGGCCCGAGATCAGGGCCTGGTATGCGTCACGGATATAAAGGACGCCGGTGATACTATCGATGCTCTCGCTGTAGAGCGGTACCCGGCTGTAGCGGGCGCTGCGGAGTTCCGGCGCGATCTCTGCCAGGGTACGGGTGTCCGGCCAGGCGAACATATCGACCCGCGGGGTCATTATGTCGTAGGCCGTCGTCTGATCCAGGAGAAAAGCCCGCTCGATCAAGCGCCGCTCGTGCTCCTCGATTACCGCTTCGCCGTTGCCCGGGCTCACCAGGTCGCGGATCTCTCGGTCGGAGATGCCCGGTAGGATCTCGGTGAACTTTGGCGCCAGCATTCGAACGATCAGTTCGGCAGGCCATGTCACGGGTAGCAGGACCTTCGAGATTACCCGGATCGGGCTCGCGATGCGTAGGGCTGCCCGCTCGCCGGCACGCTGTGCGACGCTCTTGCCGGCGAACTCGGCCAGCACCACCAGCACGATCGCCACGACGACGCCTACGAGTCCCGCTACCAGCGACGCGCCCGTCACCAAGCGTGCGGTGTCCCAGGCGGCCAGAGCGGCGATCGCTGCGCCGGCCACTCGCACGAGCCAGGTCGTGGCCAGTAATCCGGCGGGTCGGGCGCGCAGAGCTGCCAGGGCCCGGGCGCCGCGCGCGCCCTCCGCTTCCAGTTCACTCGCCCGAGCGTAGGGAAGGCCGAACAAGATCACCTCGATCGCGGAGGCCGTCGCGACGAGAAGCACGGCCAGCACGAGCAGACCGATTGCGGCACTCATCGTGCCCACCTCCGCTGGTGGCCGCTCTGGCTCGGGAAGTGGTTTCTACTTGGAGGTTCTTCCGGGGTCGCGGTGGTAGGCATCGCCTATGTCCACTCCTCGCTGAGGTCCAGCAGCTGCCCGATGATGTCTTGGGCCGTTTGGCCGTCCGCCTCGGCCTCGAAGTTGGTGACCACACGGTGACGGAGGACCGGCAACGCCACCCCGTGCACGTCCTCGTAGTTTGGCATCGCGCGACCGTCCAGCGCCGCACGGGCCTTGGCCGCGAGCACCAAGTGCTGGGTGCCACGTGGGCCCACACCCCAGTTCACCCAGCGCCGGATGAAGTCGGGCGCCTCCTCGGCTTCCGGCCGGCTGGCTCGACAGAGGCGAACCGCCAGTCGGATCAGGCTGGGTGGCACAGGTACGCGCCGAACCAGACCCTGGAACTCCAGGATCTCGGTGGCCGAGAGGACCGGCTCGACTTCCTCCTCCTGATCCGTCGTCGTCCGGCCCGCCACCTCCTCTTCCTCTGCCGGCGACGGGTAGGTGATACGCGCCTCGAGCATGAAGCGATCGAGCTGCGCCTCGGGAAGCGGGTAGGTCCCTTCCTGCTCGATCGGGTTCTGTGTCGCCAGGACGAAGAACGGCCGCTCGAGGGCGTACGTCTCGCTCCCCGCCGTGACCTCCATCTCCTGCATCGCCTGCAGCAACGCGGCCTGAGTCTTGGGCGGGGTCCGGTTGATCTCGTCGGCGAGGACGACGTTGGCGAAGATCGGCCCGCGGACGAACCGAAACGTGCGCCGTCCCGTCGAGACGTTCTCCTCTATGATCTCCGTCCCCGTGATGTCCGAGGGCATGAGGTCGGGCGTGAACTGGATGCGACTGAATTGCAGGCGCAGCGACCGGGCGAGGCTCGAGACCAGCAACGTCTTCGCCAGCCCCGGGACCCCGACCAGCAGCGCGTGACCTCCGGCCAGGATGGCGATCAGCAATCCCTCGATGATCTCCTTCTGGCCGACGACCTGCTTGGCGACCTCGTGCTCGACCCGCCTCCGCGCTTCCGCCAGGCTCTCGAGCAGCTCGATGTCCCGGCCGGCAAGTGGGTCGGCTCCGGGTGACTCCTTGCCGCTCACCGATCCAGGCTCGCCCGTCCCGGTCGGAGTAGTGATCGCGTCGTCTCTCCTCACTTCAGCGACCCCCGAAGATGCAGTCTAGGGCCCACTGTGGGTCTGGCGGGCGTCGCGGAGCTCACGGGCTGGGTACCGGGAGGCGGGTTGTGAGCGCGCCAAAGCCGCCGGGTCGCCGGCTCGGGAAGGCTTGCCACAGCCCGTAGGTCGGGGATCTGTCAACATCCACAAATTAAGGTAGATAGCGGCGAAACAGGGCGTCAAGGGTGGGTTGATATAATACTCGGCAGAACGTATCTTCTGGCCGCGTTGAGCAGTCGTATACCTCTATTTGAGAGGCTGGTAGAGAGGCTCAGGTGCGGGTGCCGGAGCAGGACCGTCGTAGGATCGGCGCGTATCTCGGCCTGGGTTGGGGCTTCGCCTTCGCTGTGGGGCTCTTCGTCGGTCTCGGCTGGTGGCTCGACGGCTGGCTCGACGCCTCTCCGGTCTTCACAGTGATCGGCGTGTTCGTGGGCGGTGCCGCTGGCTTCTACTTCGTGGTACGCCAGGCCCTCGATATTCAGCAGGACAGTCGTGCAGGGGAACGGGATAACGACGAGGGCTAGTAGCCATTCGGAAAGGCTCCGGATCGGCAGTGAAGAGGTGGACAATCTACGCGGGGACGTCCGCGCTGCTCTTAGGCCTCTCCGCTTTACTGATCGGTTTCGAGTTTGAGCCACCCGCCCGCCACGGCATCTGGGCGGGGCTGGCCGCGGCTTGGGTAGTGCAGGCCGCCGCCTTTGCCATCCTGATCGCCGCCACCGGCCGCCGTGCTAAGCTGGTCCTCGCCGGCTGGTCTGCAGGTACATTCCTCAGGCTTCTGGTCATAGGGCTGCTTGCCTGGCTCACGCTGGGTGGGACGCTCGGGATTCCGGCCGAGCCCACGCTCATCTCAATGGTGATTGCGATCTTCGGCCTCCTGCTGCTGGAACCCATCGTCTTTCGATACAACCCAGGAGTCCGATGATCGGGATCGCTGGCCGGTTGTGGTGGATCTTCGCGCAGACTCACGGCGCGGTGGCGGACGAGGCGGCGGCCCATGCCGGTGAGCAGGACATCGCCGCTGTGTGGAACGAGCACATGATGGCCGAGGTGTCCGATGCCCATCACTTCCTCATCCCGCTCATCAACCGCGAGATAGCGCTGCCGCATTGGCCGCCGCTGCACATCGGTTCGTTCGCCATCGATCTCTCGCCGACCAAGCACGTGCTCTATTTGATGATCGCGGCTCTGCTGTGCGCGGCTACGATGATCTGGGTCGCGCGCAAGACCCACGGGAAGGGCGCCGAGCGGGCTCCCAAGGGCCTGGCAAATGTGATCGAGGCGTTCGTGATCTACCTGCGAGATGAGATCGCGATGCGCAACATCGGGAAGGGTGGTGAGAGATACGTTCCGTTCATCCTCACCCTCTTCTTCTTCATCCTCTACGTGAATCTCCTGGGGCTTGTCCCCTTCGGCGCCAGCGCGACGGGGAACATCGGCGTTACGGCGGCACTTGCCGTCCTGTCGCTCGTTGCGATCGAGGTCGGCGGCCTGCTGCACATTGGCCCGAAGGCCTATCTCGGGACGATCGTCTACATACCGAAAGGGCTCAACTGGTTCTGGAGCATCATCATGGCGGTCGTCATGACCCCGGTCGAGTTGATCGCCAAACTCGCGCGCATATTCGCGCTGGCCATCCGGTTGTTCGCCAACATGACGGCGGGTCACCTCGTCATTCTGTCGCTCGTCGGGTTGATCTTCATGGCGGGCGCTGCCGAGGGTGTTGCCAAGTACCTGATCTGGCCCGCGCCGGTGCTCATGGCCGTGGCGATCATGCTGATGGAGATATTCATTGCGTTCCTGCAGGCGTACATATTTTCGATGCTGACGTCGGTGTTCATTGGGTTGGTGAGACACCCGCATTAGAGGGATCGATGCTCTTCGGAACTACAGTTCCTCATAGGAGGGGGAAATGATCGACACAATTTACGGCGCTCTTCAGGCTGTCACCTCCGGCATAGAGGCGGAGGCGGCAAAGAGTCTCTATGGCACCATGGGTGCGACCATCGGGGCCGGCCTCGCTGTTATCGGTGCCGCAATCGGTATCGGTCGGATCGGTGGCTCGGCCACCGAGAGCATTGCTCGGCAACCGGAGGCTGCCGGTAGCATCCAGACGGCGATGATCATCACCGCGGCGCTGATCGAAGGTGTCGCGCTCTTCGCGCTGGTGATCGCGCTGCTCAAGGGGTAAACCAACCTCGGGTGAATTCTGCTATGCTAAAGCGGTCGAAGATTCGGCCCCGCCTAGGTGTGGCAACGGGG
>JBDHHM010000166.1:0-4580 GCA_039589355.1 Gemmatimonadota bacterium
CCCGCCGACGGTTGCATCCTGCGCTGGGATCCGGAATCGTCGCGCATCTACTCGCCGTGCAGATACATGGTCTACGATCTGCGTGGCGACGTGGTAGCAGGTCTTTCGACGCAGGCACTCAAACGCTTTGCCGTCTCTGTTAGAGAAGGTGTGATCTACGTTTCGGAAGGCGTAATGTGAACGAACCAGAAAAGAAGCCGAGACTGAGATGGTTGGCCGTCTTCTGGGCCGACCTGAAGGCGAGCACGGACCCCGCGTTGCTCGGCGTTGCACGGTTCCTGGGCCTGTTGTACGGGCCGATCGACCGCACGGTGCCCATCGATCAAGCGGCTCGCAAGGCGCTCCGTCGACGCCTGCCGGCCTTCGTGGGCTGGTACCACGCGCTCGGCGGCATAACCTATCTGTTCTTTATCGTCCTTGTCGTGACCGGGGTTCTCTTGTCGTTCTACTACCGGCCTTCGGTGCAGGAAGCGTACCCAAGCATTCAGTACATAGTCTCCGAGGTGCCACTCGGCTGGTTGGTCCGCGACCTCCACGTATGGTCGGCCAACCTCATAGTGATCGCGATCATGGCGCACATGGCGCGAGTGTTCTTCAGCGGGACCTATAAGCCGCCACGTGAGACGAACTGGCTGGCCGGTCTGCTCTTGCTGCTGGTCGTACTCGTCTTCGGCGGCACCGGCTATCTGCTGCCCTGGGATCAATGGGCATACTGGACGGTCACCGAAGTGCTGGAGACGGTCTCGGTCGTCCCGCTGTTGGGTGTCCTGGCGTCCGTGTTGCAGGGTGACACCGTGGTCTCCGGCGCGACGCTCAGCCGATTCTTCGCCTGGCATGTCATCATTCTTCCCTGGATAGCTTTCGCTCTGCTGCTCCTCCACTTCTCGCTGCTTCGCAAGCACGGGATCGCGCCGCCTCCAGGGAAGACGCAGGAGGCTGGCGGCGGCGTCCCCTTCTTCCCGCACCACCTCCTGAGAGCCTTCGTCGTGGGAATACTGGTCCTGGCTATCGCGATCAGCCTTGCCGCGCTCTTCCCGCGACCGGTCGGGGACCCGGCAAATCCCTTCGAGCTACCGGCCGAGCTGGTTTCCTCGTGGATCGTGGTGGACGTGTCGTTGGCTCTGATCCGCTACCTGGGTGTGTGGGGATTCTCGCTGTTTACACTCTTGGGGATCAGCATGGCGCTGCTGCCCCTGTTCGATCGCAGTCCCGAGCGACGTCTGCGGCGCCGGCCCGTCGTACTGGCGCTCGGAACCCTCTTCTTCGCCGGCTATCTCGTTGCGTGGCTGGCGGGCCGCCAGCTCAGGTCGTTGCCACCCGGCACGCATCTGCGGTCCGGCGATGTGGCCGAACGCTTCGTTCCAGAGGAGCTACCGGCAGATGTACAACGAAACGAATCGGGCGCTGAAGACGGCGGCGAAGAGGAGGATTAGCCGTGATAGCTTGTAAGTGGATTCTGATCAGCGGCGTCTTCCTAGTACCTGCGACGGTCGGCACGCAGGCCGCCGTGGCGTCGGCCCAAGCACCGGTCGCTCAGCAGAGAGACTTCGCGATCGATCCCAACTACAGCTGCGTCGCGTGTCACACAGAGAAACGCCGGGCCTTCTTGCTCGGCACCCACTCGGAGCGAGGCATTCGTTGCGACGACTGTCACGGGGGCAATCCGCAGGCCTTCGAGCAGGCGACAGCGCACACCGGCAGCGACTACATCGGGACACCCGACGAGCTGGAAACGGTGCGCTTGTGCGCATCCTGTCACTCCGATCCGGATCAGATGCGCCAGTACGGATTACCGGTGGGCCAGCTGGCCGAGTACCGCACCAGCCGACACGGGCACCTGCTGCTCGAAGGAGGGGACCGTAACGCGCCCACGTGCACGGACTGCCACGACGCGCACACGATCCTGCCGCCCAACGATGCGCGAAGCAATGTCCACCCGACCAACATCGCCGCCACCTGCGAGGGCTGTCACGAAGATACAGCGTTGATGGCCGGATACGGTCTGGGCACGGGTCAGCTCGAAACCCACCGCGTTAGTGCCCACGGCGTCGCCCTGTACGAGGAGAACAATTTCGCAGCGCCGACCTGCGTAAGCTGTCACGGCTCGCATGCAGCGTTGCCGCCAGCGATCTCGCAGATCGCCGATGTCTGCGGGCAGTGCCATGTGCAGGTTCGCCGGGCCTTTTACTCGGGCCCCCACGGTGCGGCGGCGCTGGCAGGTGCTCTACCCGGCTGCACCGCCTGCCATTCCAACCACGGGACCGAGCGGGTTCAGCCGGACATGATCGCAGCGACGTGTACCGAGTGCCACGAAGCGGACAGCCCCGCCGCGCTGGCCGGCGTCGAGATAGAGGAGCAGGTCACACGCGCGACCGAGGACCTGCACAGCTCCGAGGAGGCGATTCACGAGCTCAGACGCGCCGGCCGCAGGGTGGCGGATGTGAAGTTACGTCACCAGACGGCCCTGACCGCCTACATGCAAATCTCCCAGGCACAACACAGCCTCGACCTGGAGGTGCTGGAAGATCTGACTCGGCAGGTCGGTTCGATATCGACGGACATCCGCGCCGCGGAGGAGGTCGCCGCGGAACACCGCTGGGAGCACGGGCTGACCCTGATTCCGATCTGGTTCCTGGCGCTCTCCGCCACCATTCTCGCCTGGTTCAAGCTGCGCGCCTTGAGAAAGGAAGAGCTGTAGGAGCATGGCACGCTTGACGGGATTCCTGGATCGCTTCTCGCGCCCAATCAAGATCGCCATACAGATCGGGATCCTGCTGGTGATCCTGATGGCGGTCGCCACGGTGGGCTTCGTCGAGTTGAGCGGCCAGCCTGGCTTCTGTACGAGCTGCCATCTCATGCAGCCCTACTACGACTCCTGGGCAAGCTCATCTCATAACCACGTCAAGTGCATCCACTGCCACTACGCGCCCGGCATCAAAGCCGAGGCGATGGGCAAGCTCCAGGCAGCCAACCAGGTCGTCAAGTACGTCACAGGTGCGTACGGCGTGAAGCCGTGGGCGGAGATCGAGGACGCCGCTTGCCTCCGCTCGGGCTGTCACACGGAGCGCGGGCTGGAAGGTGTGGTCAACTACGAGGGTGTGCGCTTCGATCACACCCATCACCTGGGAGAGCAGCGCCGCGGGAAGCGCTTACGCTGTACCAGCTGCCACTCCCAGATCGTTCAGGGCAGCCCGCTGGAACTCGAGGGCTACGAGATCGGCGCCGCACACCTCAGGGTCACGGCCGTCACCTGTTACATCTGCCACTTCAAAGATCGGCCGGTGGGCGACCCGGTCGCCGGTTGCACGGGCTGCCACGACTCACCGCCACGCTTTCGCTCGGCTGCCGGCTTTGCTGTGAACCACCCGGAGTACGTCGAGAACATGATCTCGTGCGTGGGCTGCCACGAGACAGTCACCAGCGGTACGGGCGAGGCGGGCCAGCGCCGCTGTTTCAACTGCCACAACGAGCCCGAGCGGATAGAGCAGTTCGAGAACACGACACTCGTGCACCGTATCCACATAGCCGAGCACAACGTCGAGTGCACGCAGTGCCACACACCAATACTTCACCGCGTCGTTTCCCTCGCTCAAGCGTTCGAGATCGACTGCAACTCCTGCCATCAGGGCGCCCACGACGTGCAGAAGCTCATGTATTCCGGGTTGGGCGGCCACGGCACCGAGAACACGCCCAGCACCATGTTCCTCGCACGGGTCTCCTGCCCGAGTTGCCATGGCCTTCCGGCCGAGATCGAAGGGCACGCCCAAGTGAAGCATGCCGGCGAGGCGACCTGCATGTCGTGCCACGGGATCCGCTATGCCAACATTCTCCCGTCCTGGCAGCAGGAGGTCGAGCGACGGCAGAGCGAGGTCGCCTCGGTCGTACGCGCGGCCCGCAGCACGCTGAGTGGAGCACCCGTCCGAACCCGCGCCACAGCCGATAGCCTGCTCACACTAGCCGAGGAGAACGTAAGCTTCGTCGAGCGCGGGAAGGGTGCACACAACATCGCCTACGCCGACCAGCTACTGCGCGCATCTCTACAGCTCGTTCAGCAGGCCGTGGACGACGCTTCGCTTCCCTACTCCGTCCCGCACGTCGAGCTGGGCCCGACGCTGGGTGGCAACGTCTGCCTCCAGTGTCACCTCGACATCGGCGAACAGGCGGGTCGCTTTGCCGGTCGACGGTTCGACCACACCCCACACGTGCAGCGCGCCGACATCGCGTGCACCGAATGCCACACCGAGCTGGATGAGCATGGCGGCATCACGCTGACCGATCGAGCGAGCTGCGACAATTGCCATCACCGCGTCATCGACCCGATGAACTGCGCCGGCTGTCACAGAGGGCCAGGTGGCGCACCCACAGGGACGATAACAACCGAGATCGGCGACTTCGCGCACTCCGTTCATCGGGCCCGTGGATTCGAGTGCTCCCAATGTCACACCGCGCCGAGCATGCGGGCCGAAGGACTCAGCTGCGAGAACTGCCACGCGTTTCATCATCAGCCCGAGAGGACCTGTCTCAGTTGCCACAAGGGCAATGTGTTGCAGATCCATCCCGCGGCCGCACACAGTGGGTGC
>JBDHHM010000167.1:0-4710 GCA_039589355.1 Gemmatimonadota bacterium
CTTTTCTCGTCGGAGCTCATGCGTCGTCAGCTGCAACGCTTCGCCGGCCCGGCCGCCACACAGCGCGACCCTAGAACTTCCGAATGAGCACGTCGTCGCGCGGCACGCGAGCGAGCTCCAGCCCTCTTAACACGTGACCGACGGCAGCGACATACCGGTCCGATCGTTGCTCCACATCGTCGTAGAGCGTCAGCGAGCGGTTGCTGAAGAAGTACTCCTCCGAGCGGATATTCAGCTCTGTAATCCTCAGCGACTCACCGGGCTCCCTGGCCAGGACCATCTCACCGGCGGCGCGCAGCGGCTCGCCGTGGGCGAGCAGGGCGTGCGTGATGGCGGCGCCGCCCATGTCGAAGCCCGACATCGATGTGCGCGCCACCCGGATCACGCCATAGCGATCGACCACGTAGGAGTAGCGCCCCGGCCGCAGGGACGAGAACGATCCCGGCGCTAGGACGGGGTACGCAAGCCAGCTGCCACCCGACGTTTCGTAGTCGCGGTAGCGATACTGGAGCGCCACCTCAGTATCCTTGTTGGTGAAGAGCACCGGCTCGGCCTGCTCTTCGACCCAGGGGATGAGCGACGGGCCGGGCACGAACCCGTGGACATCACGCACGGCATCGCCGAGGCTGAAATCGCGGTTCTCCTCGAGCAGGCGAACGTATCCCTCTTGGTCACGGATCACCGGTTCCGGCGGCTGGTCATACAGCTCGTACGTGGGGTCGAGGCCGTACTCGATCGCCCGCGGCAGCCCCGGTGTGGCGAGTCCGCTGTCCGCCATCGCCAGGTAGCGGGCTATAGCGGCGCTGTAGCGGGCCACGGGGCCGGTCACCAGCTCGGTTATCCCGTCGACCTGGGCGCGCTGCGCCCAGAGCAGCCAGCGGTGCTCCCGGACGGTGAACACCTGAACGAACACACGCTCGCCGACGATCGTGCCCTTGAGGAGACGACCGGCATAGCCGGGCGGCAGCTCGTGGATGAGCGTGTCCGACGGCTGTAGCTCCTCGAGCGCCACACCGCCGGTGGGGACCCAGAGGTGGCGGGTCACGCGGTCGGAGTTCCGCAGATCGGGAGCGATGATGCGCAGAGTCGAGCGAACCAGGTCGGTAGTGTCAGGCAGGTCGGCGCCAAGGTCGATGGGCCCCAATACGAAGTAGCCGGAATCGGTGGGCAGGTGGCGGTTGAGTGCCGCCACCGCCGCCTGCTGCCAGCTGGACGGTCCCTCGTAGGCAACGACGTTGGGGTCCCAGGCGACCTGGGCGAAAGTCAGCGAGGAAGCGAGAAGCACGGCGATCGCGACGGCCGTCCACGATGACGATGACGATGACGATGGCGATGGCGATGGTGTCACCGGTCTAGTCCCTCTCGATGGTGAGTGTAACCGGTCCGTCGTTCACGAGGTCGACCTCCATCAGGGCGCCAAACGAGCCCGTGGCAACGGGGATCGCCCCCTGGCGGAGAAGGTCTACGAAGCGGTCATAGAGCCGTTCCGCCTCTTCGGGCTCGGCAGCGCCCACGAAGGAGGGGCGTCGTCCTTTGCGGAGATCGCCGTACAGGGTGAACTGGGACACGACGAGCAGCTCACCGCCGACCTCATCGATCGGCAGGTTCATCTTCCCCTCAGCATCCGGGAAAAGGCGCAGCCCGTGTATCTTCTCGGCCATCCAGTGCAGCTGTTCGTCGGCGTCCCCATGCCGGAACCCGACGAGCAACAAGTAGCCCCGCCCGATGGCGCCTACGACCTCGCCGTCGATTCGGACCTCGGCTCGCGAAACACGCTGTAGAACGACGCGCATGGGGGGTCAAAGTGGGCGGGTCCCTGGGTTCCGCGCAACTACCGTGGCGGGTCGGGTCGGTGAGGCGCTGCGGGAGCCGGTGAACAGTGGTCGGTGGCCGGTAGTCGGTGGTCGGTAAGTGTCAATTCGGACTTTCGAGCTTAGCAGTTACCGACTACTGACCACCGACTACCGTCTACCGTCCTCTACTCCGATTGAAGGACGTCGACCGGGTCGACCCGCACCGCGCGCCAGACTGGGAGCAGGCAGGCTACGGCGGCGACCGCCGTGAAGAGGACGCTAACGGCCACGAAGGTAGCGGGGTCGGTGGGCGCAACCTGAAAGAGCATCCGCTCCAGGAGTCGCGAGGCGCCGATCGCGCCGATCAACCCGATGCCGATCCCGATCACCACCAGCATCAGGCCGCTTTTCAGCATCATCTCGGTGATGTCGCCCGGCCCGGCACCGAGCGCCACGCGCACACCGATCTCGCGGCGACGCTCCACGACCGACTGTGCCAGCACGCCGTAGAGGCCGACTACCGCCAGAAGCACGGCGATGCCGGCGAAGATCGCCAAGGCCACGGTCCGGACCCGCCGCATGAGCTGAGAGCGAGACAGGAGTCCATCCATCGTGATCAGCTCGGGATCGGGGATATCGGGCTCCAGGCTCCAGATCGCGGCCCGCAGCGCTCCGCCCAACGACTGGGAAGAAGCCCGGACCACCAGCCCCATGTCGAAGTATGAAATCTGGGCGTAGGAGCCGTACATGGCGGGGAACCGGCGATCGCCCAGGCCACCGGTGATGACATCGCCCACGACACCGACGACCTCGAACGTGTACTCGTAGTCGAACACGACCTGCCGGCCGATGGGATCGCGGCCTCTGAGGATCGAGTCGACGAACGTCTGGTTCACGACAAAGACCAGAGGCGAGCCGCGGCGGTCTGTCGCCTCGATATCGCGACCCGCGTGCAACGGAACGCCCATCGCCTGGAAATAGCCCGGTTGTACAGCCCGGAAGTACGCCGTTCGCGCATCGACCAGACCGACCGGCGGGTCCTCCGCGTCGTAGACGGGCTCGTTGTTCCCCGGCTGCCTGATCGGGATCTGGCTGATCAGGCCGACGCTCTCTACCCCGGGGACCGCCTCGAGCCGCCTGGTGAGATCCGTGTAGAACTGGATTCTGCGGTCGGTCTCCCTGTACGTGTCCTGCGGTAACTGGATCTCCCCGGTAACGAGATTCGCCGTGTCGAAACCGATATCGACGCTCATCAGGCTCGCCAGGCTTCGGGTCAGCAATCCGGCGCCGATGAGGAGTACGATCGAGACCGCCACCTGAAAGACGACGAGGCCGCGGCGGAACCGGACGCCGCCGCGGTCGGTCGTCCGGACGCCCGACTTGAGGTCCTGTGCCAGATCGCCGCGCGACGCCTGCAGAGCCGGGAAGGTTCCAGCGACCAGGCCCGTCAGCACCGACACGGCCACCACGAAGAACAGGACCTTCGAGGAAAGACCCGCCTCCCAGGTTGCCGACTGTCCCACCTCCGTCAGCTGCAGCAGCAGCGGTTGCAGCCACTCGGCCAGAAGAACCCCCAGCAGGCCGGCGATGCCGGCCAACAACAGGCTCTCGGTTAGGAGTTGCCGTGCGATGCGGGCGCCGGAGGCGCCCAGCGCACCACGCACCGAGAGCTCCGTGCGCCGTGCCGAGCCGCGAGCGAGAAGCAGGCTGGCCACGTTGCCGCAGGCGATGAGGAGTACCAGTGCTACCGCCACCTGCAGCATGAACAGGCTCTCCCGGTAGTTCTCGGACCAGGCCTCCTGCAGGTTCGTCAGCTTGAGGCCGATGTCGCGGTTGGTGTCGGGGTACTGCTCCGCCAACTGGGCCGAGATGACGTCAACTTCGCTCTGCGCCTGAGCAACCGACACGCCCGGCCCGAGCCGGCCAACCACACTCCAGTTGGTCTTGCCACGCTCGGCGATGAATTGGTCGTCGCGTCGCATCGGCACCCAGAAGTCCACATCGAACCTGAAGCGGAAGCCCCTAGGCATCACGCCGACAATTTCCGCCATGAAGCCGTCGATCCTCACGGTCCGGCCGACCACATCCGGTTCCCCACCCAACTCCTGTTGCCAGTAACCGTAGCTGACGATTGCAACCAGCGGCGCGGTCTCGAGCTCATCGTCTACGCTGAAGACCCGGCCGATCCGCGGACCGACCCGCAGCGCCGGGAACAGGTCGTGGCTGACAACGAGGCCCTGCACCCGTTCCGGTCTATCGACACCGGTGACCGCGAGAGTGCGTGGAAAACCTGAGTATGCGGCGAGTTGCTCGAACGAAATAGCGCCGTCCCGGAAGTCCCAGTAATCGAGGGCCGAGACCCAGGCGCGCTCCCTGCCTTCGAACGTCGATTGACCGTACACCAGCCGCTCGGGCTCCGGGTAGGGCAGCGACCGAATCAACGCCGCGTCGATGACGCTGAACATGGCCACGTTCGCGCCGATCCCGATCGTCAGGACGAGTATGATCACAGCGGTGAGGCCGCCTGCCTTAACCAGCGATCGACCACCGTGTCGGATGTCTTGCCAGATGCCGACCATAAAATGAGCCTCCCCCCGGCCGTGGCTGGCCGGGACACAGGCTGCAGAGGCAAGCGCTGTGCCTACCCCAAGGCTGACGCCACGCGCAGTTCGAGGGGTCGCCCGACTGCCCAGTGTCCACCTTTGGGAACGCCGGTATCGGAACCGGACACCGTTCAAGCCAGTAGTCGGTGGCCGGTATGCCGGTGGTCAGTGCGTCGGTAGTCGCACCGGCCACCGGGTTCACTCGACTGTGACGCTCTTGGCGAGGTTGCGGGGCTGGTCGACGTTGCAGCCGCGAAGAACGGCAATGTGATAGGCGAGCAACTGCAGCGGGATGACGGTGAGCACCGGCTGCA
>JBDHHM010000168.1:0-7063 GCA_039589355.1 Gemmatimonadota bacterium
CTGGTTGGGTCCGGACTGCTGATCCGCAGCTTCCTGCAACTGCGGCAGGAGGATCTGGGCTTCGAGCCGCAGGGCGTCGTCGCCGCGCAGGTTCGCCTGCCGCGAACCTACGGGGCAGAGCGGCCGATCCAGCCTTTCTATGATGCGGTGCTCGAGCGCATCCGGGCGCTGCCCGGCGTCGAGGCGGCGGGCGCGATCACCAACCTACCCGTGATCGGCGGCTTCGGCCCCTGGAACTACGTCCACGCCGAGGGGCAACCGCCGGCCACTCCGGCGGAGCGACGAGGTGCGGTGCGGCGCGTGGTCGATCCCGGATACTTCGAGGCGATGGGCATCCCGCTGCTCAGCGGCCGGACTTTCCTGCAGAGCGACGTCCCCAACGCACCCCCGGTCATGATCATCAGTCGCCGCATGGCCGAGGAGTTCTTCCCGGGTCTCGATCCGGTCGGTCGACAGATCGTGCTGCCCTTCGATCCGCCGATCCACGTCCAGGTCGTTGGGGTCGTGGGCGACGTGCGGCTGGGCTCGCTGGGGACGGAAACGCGGGCCACCATGTACTGGTCGCTCACCCAGCGAGGGCGGAGCACGATGAACATGGTCGTCCGGACCCAGGGCGACCCGGCGACGCTGGCGACGGCACTCCGCGCCGCGATCTGGAGTGTCGACCCGGACGTCCCCATCTCCAGCCTCAGGACGATAACGTCTGTGGTCTCGGCGTCCCTGGCACAGAACCGCTTTCGGACGCTTTTGCTGGGCGCCTTCGCCGGGGTGGCGCTGCTGCTTGCCGCGCTGGGGCTCTATGGTGTACTGTCGCAACTGGTCGGCCGGCGTACCCACGAGCTAGGCGTCCGCATGGCGCTGGGCGCCGATAGCGCGAGACTTCTGCGCTGGGTGCTTCGCTACGGGATGACGCTCGCCGGGATCGGTCTGGTGTTCGGGCTCGCTGGCGCTGTCGCGACTACACGTCTCGCGCGCGGCGTGCTGTTCGGCGTCCAGCCGCTGGACCCGTTCACGTTCGTCGCCACCAGCGCCTGCCTGGCGGTCGTCGCGCTGGCGGCCGCGGCCGTGCCGGCCTGGCGGGCCACGCGGGTCGATCCGGTGGAGAGCCTCAAATCGGAATAGTCGCAAAGGGAAAGATGTGAGACGCACACCGCTCCTGACAGCCGTCCTCTGTCTCCCGGCTCTTCTCGCTTGCGGTGACGACGAGCCGGCCTGCGAGACCAGGGAAGCGGGGCTGGGGCAGCAGCGGTGGATTCTCGAGTGCGAGGCCGGCGCGAACACTCCGGAGGCGAACCTGGTCGCCAGCTACTTCGACCCGGAGTGGACCGAGGCCCTGCCCAGCAGCGTACACATCTACTGCTCCGATAGAGGACCCACCTTTGCATGGTCTCCCGGGGTCCGCACGGCCGACCGCTCCGACAGGTGGCGCGACAAAGCCGTCTTCCACCGTGTCGACGGCGGCCGGCGGATACAGGACAGGTGGATGGTGTCCACGGACGACCGCGGTCGACCGACCTATCATCTGTTCGGTTCCGAGGCGGCGACCTTCGTCGAGGCCCTGCGCGAGGCCCGGGAGTTACTCCTGGAGACGAGGCTCGACCAGGACGAAGAGCCCACCCTCCGTCTCGTCACGCTGGAGGGTCTGCGGGAAATCCTCGAACGGATCCCCTGTTTTCCTGAGGACTAGCCGCCGGGCGTTTCGCTTTCGCGACGGACCCTGTCCCAGATCCCGGCTCGTATCCGTTCGACCTCGTGCCGGAACCTGTCGTCCGCCCTCACGCGGTCGAACATCGCCGATTCGAGCACCCGCGGCTCGACCCCGCTCGGTGACATGTTGTACGCGCGCCTGACCCACTCGAGCGACGCCGCCGGATCGCCCACCCAGGCGTAATAGGTCGCCAGGTCCTCGGTGCGTATCACGTCGGTGAAGACCGTGTCCCCAAGTGTCCCGGCTACCACGGCCGCGACCAGCGAGTCGACGATGGCGGAGGCTTCTTCCTGCTGCCCCATCTCGTACAGGCAGGTTGCCCGGAGGCCGGCGTGTGGTCCGAGCTCCATCGCCGCGCAGAGCTCGGCTCGACCCGCCAGAAGATGGGCGCGCGCCTCGATGGCGCGCGGCAGCATGAGCTCCGGCTCGAGCTCACCCGCCAGGTGCGCTTCCGCCGCCGCGCGATCGTAACGGCCGAGTGCGAGTGCGTCGTAGGCCAGTGCCAGGCGGCGGCCGGCGTTCTGCGGGTCCAGCGCGATCGCCTGCTCCGCCGCCCGGAAGGCGGCGTCGACGTCGCCGCGCCGGTGGAGGACCCGTGCGCACCAGCTGAGGACGTCGGCGGCGCTCGGCTCCAGATCGATCGCGCGGCGGCAGTCGGATGCCACCTGAGCTACAGGTGCGAACGAACGGCTCGCCAAATACCCGCGTGCTGTGTAGCCACCTGCCAGAGCCGGGTCGAGTTCGATAGCGCGGTTCGCCATGGCGAGCGCCAGTCCGGCGGACCGGTAACCGTCGCCGTCGACCCCGATCCGGTAGCGATAGGCGAGCGAGAGCGCGTAGACGTTCGAGAGCCCGGCGAACGCGTCGGCGTAGGCCGAGTCCAGGGCCAGCGCCGCGCGGAAAGCCGTGCGCGCCCGGGCCAGGCCCGCTGCCGTCCGGCGCCCCAGCGAGGCTCGACCGACCAGGTAGGCTTCGTGGCCCGGGCTGCGAGTCGCAGCCGGCGCCCGGGCCGGCACCGCGACAAGCGGGATCGCGTCCGCGTAGTCGTCGACGAACGCTTGGGCGAGGTTGAGTGCCGCCTCGAACCGGTAGTCGGCATTCCACTCGTAGCGCCCGGTCGACAGCGTCTCCCCAGACGCGCCGTTCGAGACGCGTGCGTTCAGACGTATGCCGTCCGTGGTCGCGTACAGTGCCCCGGACACGAGCTTCTCGACGCCCAGCGAGTCGGCGAGCTGGCTCGCGGTGAGTTCCAGCGCCAGCAGACGCTCGACCGAGTAGGGATCACTGACCTTGACGGCGCCCAGCTGCTTGAGCCGCCCGACGATCTCATCCGTGATGCCGGCACAGAGATGCTCCATGACCTCATCGCCGGTGCGATTCTCGATCGGCAGTACGGCGACCGAGTCGATGAAGCGGAGGTTCGCGAACGCGGCGAGCGGGTCCTGCCGGCGCCAGGGGCGCCAGAGCACAGCCACGACGATTGCCAGCACAACCAGAACGGCGGCCCGCAGGGACCACCGCCCCAGAGCACCGTGCCGCGGCTTGGCCGGAGCCGAGCGAGGATCGGGAGCTGTGTCGCTCGTGTTCACTCGTCCGTGAGTCTTGTATCGGTTGTGGGGCTAGAGGCGCTTGGCAGGCTAAAGATGTGGCTTCGGATCGCGGTGAGCAATTCGCGCCTCACCGGGCTGCGTCGGGCTCGAGCACGCCACGGAACCGGGCGAGATGCTCGTCGCTGAGCCGGCCCATCGGGAAGAGCGACACGCCGGCGGCGCCTGCAGCGCGGGCGATCCGCACCGCTACGCCCAGGTCTTCCGGGGTCAGGCTCGGGAGATACAGGCCGCTGTATAACGGCGTGGTCCCGGCCAGCGCATCGACACCTTCTCGTGTGGCCGTCCCGATCCACGATAGTCCCTCCTCGTAGAACTCGTGATAGATCATCGGGAAGAACGCGTCGAGAGGCCATTCGTCCCAGGCCTGGCGCACGAGCTTGCGGGCCACGGTCGGGGTGGGGAAGACGGCCGCGGTGATTGGCTTGCCGTTGGCATGTACGGCCTCCGCCAGGGCCTCGACCAGCCCCGTCACACCCTTCCAGCGGAACTCGCGCCACGCGATATCCTGTGTCGGATCGGGCAGCTGCAGCGGGTCGATGCCGGCCTGGCCGCGGAACGTCTCGCGGCACACTTCGCAGTAACAGAAATCGAACTCGGGATATTCACGGTCCTGTACCAGGTCGTACTTCGACCAGAGTCCCACGGGCAGGATGACATCCGAGTGGCGCACGTAGTCCAGGTGC
The DNA here is from genome assembly GCA_039589355.1 of Gemmatimonadota bacterium. Taxonomy (GTDB): domain Bacteria; phylum Gemmatimonadota; class Gemmatimonadetes; order Palauibacterales; family KS3-K002. The sequence goes on from JBDHHM010000168.1 coordinate 4,002, forward strand.
ACTCCGTCGATGGCCGGCTCGCGCGCCAGCTCGTCCACCACGCCGCGCAGGTACTCCCGGACCGATGGACGGGTGGGACAGAGCCACTTGTAGTAGCCGACGTAAGGCGGCTTCTCCAGCGTCGACTCGCCGTTGCGACTCACGGTGAACCACTCGGGGTGGTTCTCCTTCACCCAGGCGTCGCCGTTCCGGTTGAGCGTCCAGATCCAGCGGTGGAACTCGAGGCCCTCGGCGCGCGCCGCGGCCGACAGGGTCTCTGCGTCTCCGCCGCTCACGAGCACGCCGTGGATCCCAGCTTCTCTTACACGTGCGAAACGACGGCGCCATTCTTCTCCGCTCGCCTCACCGCCGCCGTGGACCCACGTCCAGTTCTTCATCGCCGCCGGTGGGCTATCCCCCTCGGAGCAGGCGAGCGTTGCCGCGGGCAGGATGCCGAGCCCCGCCGCCGCCGCGCCCAGCCGCTCGAGGAAATCGCGCCGCTTCATGCTTCAGGCTCCACGGTCACTCGCTCCATATTCTCCCGTCCTGGCGAATGTGCCAGACGGCGCCGCCGTCGCCCGGCGCTGTCGCCTCTATAAGCTCGGGTAGGAAGGGCCATCCGTCCGGCCCTACGAGATCGACGCCCAGTTCTGTCAGGTCGGCTGCGTATCGCTCGTGCTCTCTATAATAGGAGCGTTGAGCGTAGTACACCTGCCTCAGCGCCCAGCGCAGGTCCTCGTCCGCCGGTGCCCGGAAGGAGACCTGACCCTCTCCCACCACGAGATCGTTGAACTGCACGATCCCCCACATCTCCGGCATGTGCATGTTCACCGCGCCCTGCGGTGACCAGACCCAGTTACGCTCCCGCAACGGCCGCCCGCTGGCCGGGTCCATCACCTTCCGGTAACCGCCGTCAACTGTCTCAAGATGCCACTGCACGCGGGAGAAGTTGACCCGCCACCACTCTCCGTCGCGCGGCCCGCGGCCACCGGGCGCGTGTGCGGCCAGGGCGCTCCAGGGGATCGCCAGTTCAACGGTCCAGCCCTCGTCGCGGTCCGAGGGGTCGTCCACGGTACCCCGGACCGAGACAGCGGCGCGGAGTCCGGCGATGTCCCACTCCGGTTGGGCCTTCCCTCGATCTCGGTAGGGCCTCGCCAGGAACAGGTCCCAGACGGTGCCGAGCGCGTTGATCTCGAGCTCGTAGTAGTTGTGCGTGTCGCCGTCCGGGTCGATGAACACCTCGAAGTCGTTCTCGCGATAGATGACCGCGTCGCGCTCGGTCAGCGTCGCCCAGATGTGCGGCTCTTCCAGCTCCGCACCGACGTAAAGGGACTCGTCGTCCCAGAGCAGCTTGAACCGCGTCCGCCACTCGGGAGCCGGCCGGTCGTACCCTTCGATGTCGACAAACGCCTCGCTCCACTCCGCTGCTTGCCAGGCCGGTTCGTCGAGCAGCCCGTCGAGGTCGAGCCGTCCCGGCGTCCGATAGCAGACGTAGTGACGGATATCCGGTACGGACGGCGATGCGCCTGTTGCCACTGGCGTCCCCCGCTCCGCACCCTGGTTCCCGTAGGCGGCGGCGATCAGGAGGACGAGGATCAGTCCCCCGCTAAAGGTCGGCGTTGGCGATGTGATTCTCATCGATATCGAGATTTCTGTCCTCGTCGGCCGGTAAGATAACACCACGACGCTTGGCTTGTGGCACACATGCCATGTGTGCCGAGCTGAGCGCCGGCACGACTCGGCGATGAACGCCATCAGAAACATGAAGTAGTCGATCGGTAGCAGTGGAGAGCGGTCGGCGCTATATTCGAGCGGCGCCAGATGCCGGGCGCCGACATCCAGATTCCCACCCCCCGCCAGCCCACAGCAGTCACACATCTCCCCCGCCATCGGCGATCTCCGGGTGCGAGCGCAGCCCGCCGGGTTGTTCTGTGCTCGGGGAGAAATACCTCACCCCCTCTGGAGGTAACGATGGTCCTTGTCTTGTTACGCCGTGTTCTGCCGGCCGGCCTTCTGCTGGCCTCGCTCACCTGGCTCGCCTGCTCGCCCGATTCGGACATCGCCGGTCCCACGAGTGTGGGAGAGCCGAATCTTGCCGTAACGGCTGGAGAGACCCATAGCTGGACGACGGAATCGGGTGTCACGGTTACCATGCGGACGCTCGGCGCGCTGGTCGGCGATGGCAAGAGCCTGGCCTTCGGCATCAACGACAACGATGTCGTTGTCGGTCAGGCGGAGGGGCCGGACTATAGTGTCGCATTCCAATGGACTCTGGCCGGAGGGATGACGAGAATTGGGGTCGACGGTGACGGCTGGACGTTTACTGTCGCCGACGACATAAACAAAAATGGTGTCATCGTAGGCAGCGGTCTCTATTTGAAGGAATTCGGTGTCGGCTTTCGGTGGGATGGCGAGTCGATGCAACCACTTTATTCCGGTGCTGATGGTCCGGCCGACCCTGAGGTTGCCTACTATGACAACACGGCGCTTGGGAACAGGCGCAATCGGGGCGTGCTTGAAGCAGTAGTGTGGGAAAGCAATTCGAGCGAGGCCGACCCGGTATTCGGCAGCGGTGAGAGAATCCACGATGCCAATGACAATGGTGATTTGGTGGGTGTTGCTGACCACAGGGCCTTCATGTGGATGAACTACCCCAGCCACCTCGGCGAAGAAACCCAAATCGCATTTGACCAGCTATCGAACACTCTTCAGGGCTCCGCCGAAGGCGTGAACAGCCACACGCAGGTCGTCGGATACATGTGGAGCCCCTCCGACAATCGGGCGTTCATTTGGGAAAAGGGTACCCCGACGACGGGGCTCCCTGGTCTCGGCGGCGACCACCCGACAAAGGCCTTGGACATCAACGACCACGAGCTCATCGTCGGCGAAAGCGTACCGACGCCGGATGGAAAGGCGCACGCTGTGGTCTGGATTTGCCGTGAGCCCGTGGATCTGCATCCGCCAGAGGAGGTTTATGCGAACCTCAAGAGTAGCACCGCAAACGCGATAAACAACAACGGACTGATGACCGGCATAATCTATACGTGGGACAGGCACTCTAGCGCTGTGGTCTGGACGCTCGG
>JBDHHM010000169.1:0-4754 GCA_039589355.1 Gemmatimonadota bacterium
ACTGCGCCCCGCAGTCGAGGGAAAGACCCCATGACGAAGGCACGCCAGATGTTTCCCAACGCACGAATACCCTATGGCACGTGGGGAAGCAGCTACTTCCCCGCCTGGCAAACGTCCGCCCTGGCGGAGGTCAATATTGGGCAGTTCGCCGGCGAGTCGATGGGCCGCATCCTGGGCCTGCGAGGAGTGCCCAAGAGCGAGCTCGAGTACCTGGTCATCGGCTCGACGATCCCCTGGCACTGGAAGTTCTGGAACGCGCCCCTCGTGGCCAGTTGCATGGGGCATCGCATACCCGGCTACCACGTCGAGCAGGCCTGCGCCACAGGTCTCCAGGCGGCCCTGCTGGCCGGCGCCGAGGTGGATTCCGGCTCCAACGACGTGGTCGGCGTCCTGACCTTCGACCGGACGAGCGACTCGCCGGTGGGGGTCTTCCCGGAGCGCCGGGCGCACGAGCGCACACAGGCGATCGCCGATGTTTGGGACAACTTCGGTTTCGATCCCGCGACGGGTAACGCCATGATCACCGCCGCCGGCATCACGGCGCGCAAGTACAAGTGCGATCGCGCGGAAACCGACGACGTGGCCTTCCTGCGCTACGAGCAATACTTCGACGCCAAGAAGTCCGGGTTCCTGGCCCGGGTCATGGTTCCCCTCGACGTACTGAACGTGCAGGGCCGCCCGCTGGGCCGCATCGACGACGATTATGGGGTGCGCATGGTGACGATGGGTGGACTGCGGGCCATGCGCGAGCTCGATACCTGCGTCACCGCCGGCGGTCAGACTCACGCCTCCGACGGGATGTCTGCCATGTTGGTCACGAGCAAGGAGAAGGCCAAGGAGCTCAGCCCACGACCGGAGATCGACATCCAGTTCGTCGCCAAGACGGAGGCTCGGACTCACCCCAGCCTGATGCCCGAAGCTCCTGCGTTTGCCGTCCAGAAGCTCTTGGACAGGACTGGACTGACCATGGCCGACATGGTGGTGGTCAAGAACCACAATCCCTTCGCCGTCAACGACGTCATCTTTTCGAACCTGCTCGACTACGACTGGCGCAAGATGAACAACACCGGCTGCCCGATGGTCTGGGGACACCCACAGGGACCGACGCTCACCAGGGTCCTGATAGAAGCACTGGAGGAAGCGGTCGATCTGGGTGGGGGCCACGTTCTGGTGTTCGGTTGCGCCGCCGGCGACGTCGGTATCGCGGCTACCTTCAAGGTCTCGTAAGGAGATAGGTAAATGTCCAAGGTCATGAGGGATTCGACACTCCAGACGCTCGGACTGGGGAATGTCATCGACATATTCCAAAACGGACGGACTCCCGCCGATACCGCCGGCCTCGTCGACCAGGTGTTCGGTGACGCCGGTAACCGAGGCTCGTTGGTGATCTCGGGGGCCAACGGAATCGTCGGAGCGGGAAAGACCATGCAGCTCGGCTCGAGGCTCGAGCCGTTCGGAGTGCGAGTCGTGGGACTCGACTTCCCCAGTGCCCCCGACGGGATCGGCGGCCAATACCCCGGCCTGGTGCAGGCCTTCGGCCGCCAGAGCGCCGACAGGATCATGGGGAACATCACCCGGCTGTCCTACGACGGCAGGAATCTGCCGGCTGAACTGAAGAATCTCCAACCACGCTTCCTGCTGGAGGCGATCCCCGAGATCCTCGAGGTCAAGCGCGCCCACTACAAGATGTTCAGGGACGCCTTCCCGGGGATCGAGATCCGTTCGGTCACGTCGGGGTTCCCGAGCTCCGAGCTGGGGGTCGGCATCGCCCACCCCGCCTTCCCCCACGAGATCAACAAGATCTGGGAGATAGTCGAGCCCGAGCCTTCCGCCGTCACCCAGCTGTTCTGGGCGATGGGCCTGATCCCGCTACCCGTCAGCGATAACTGGTCCTTCATCCTCGACGTGCTGTTCTGCGGCGTGACGCTGGCCGGCCTGCGCTACCACGACTCGAGCAACATGCCGTTCTGGAAGATCGACAAGTTCACCCGCAAGCTACTCGGGCCCAACCCCTTCAGGGCCCACGACGCCATCGGGGCAAAAGGAGCGGACTTCCTGACCTGGTCCTGCCTCCACCACCTCAGCGAGAAATACGGCGAGCTGTTCCGCCCGACCGCGGTGCTGGAGGAGCGCAAGGAAACCGGTCAGACCTGGTACCCGCCCAACCACTTCCGTCCGCTGGTCGATTGGTCGCTGGACGCCGAAGCAGATCAGGAGTTCCGCACCTGGATCCTCGGCCCCATGTTCCAGATGACCAGCCTGATGCTCCACGAGAAGCGCGGTCACCTGTCTCACCTCAACGCCATCGGCGAGTTGTGCGCCCAGTTCCGCCGCGGCATCCTCGCCGCCATCCGCGATCTGGGCCCCGAATCCGTGATCGCCACGGTGGAGGACTACCACCGGCTGTGCCCCGAAGCGAAGACCGGGAAGAGCTGGTTCCCCGCCGTCTTCGAGGCCATTGAGACACCGGAGTGGCAGCAGCTCTACGTCAACGCCGAGCACGACGGCGCCGTCGGTGTGGTCTCCATCAACCGGGAGACCTACAACTGGGACGTCGATCACGAACTGAACCGGGCCCTCGATTGGCTCAAGGCCGAAGGCATCGACAACGTGATCGTCACCGGCGACTTCCACATCTCCACCCAGATGATCGGCGCCGATACCAGCGACTTCTACTCAGCGCTCGAGAACTTCGAGGATGGCTACCGGATCACCAGCGGCTGGCCCGCAACCGCCCGCCGCCTGAACGACGAGTTCGCCGTCTCCGTCGGCTTCGTCAACGGAAAACGCTGCCTCGGCGGCATGCTCGAGCTCCTCATCCACTGCCACTACCTGGTCGCCGTCGATGACGCCCAGCTCGGCTGGCCGGAAGTCACCCTGCCGGTCGTTCCCGGCATGGAGGCCTGTCACTGGCCCTTCAGGAAAGCCAACCCGGATCACTGGCCCAAGCTGCTGCAACTGCTGCTCACCGGAAGACCGGCCAGAGCCACCGATGCCGTGGGCTGGCTGGTCGACTTCGCCGGGCCGCTGGACCAAGCCATTCAGACAGTCTGGAAGGTGGCCAGTGAAGCCGATCACGGCCTGCAGCAGAGGACCGTCGAGGCTGACGCGCTGAGTGACATACCGACCGACATCCGCGACCTCCCGCCTGCCGACTCGCCGGCCATGGAGACGGCTCGCGGCGCGATCATCGAGTGCATGCAGCAGACGTGCGCTCTGCCTGTCTCAGAGGCACTCGAGGCTCAGGCGAAACGCTCGGCCGATTTCCTCGCCTCGGCCACCTGCCGCGAGGGACAGGTCGGAGCCGAGTATACCAGGACGATGGCGGTCTAAGACGCCCGTCCCAACCACGGACGAGGGGTTGCCACGCCAACGGCGCGGCGACCCCTCGGTCGTACTGCACCCCAAACTTACCATAGGTCGTTCACTGAGGTCGCGCTTCGCGCCTGCTCAGCCAGTCGTCGATCTCAGCTGTCTGTTCAGCGTAATATTCCTCTACGATATTCAGGTACTCTTCCGCTTCAGGCATCGGAGGAAAGACATCCGGATACACGGGCATACCCGACAGGGCCTCGCCGGCCAGCGCCATTTCTGCAAATCTAAAGCTACGCTCGACGAAGTCATCGATTAGATCCTTGCCTATCTCCTTGGTTGCCTTCGATGGGTCACTCCAATACCCCTGCCAGCCCGTCCTCTGGTGGAGATTGAAAATGTCGGCAAGATCTTGCACCACGAACGGCTCTAGATCCTTATACTCTGGCCTTACCAGGTCGCCACGCAGGTACAGGTTCGCCGATGTCTCAGCCGTTCCAGCATGCCCGGTCAGGCCAATCTCCGCCTGCCAGCCCTCCCCCAGATGTTCGTCTAGCACCGCATCGCTGTAGAAGCCTTCCCCGAAGACCAGGCTCGTGATATTGACCATCCGGACTCCGTACCGCTCACTTACGAACGCCGCAGCGTCGTTGAATGCCACGTTATGGAGCGTCGTTCCGTGGCTATGAATGACGAAGATGTTTTGGAATCCTTTGCGGGCGATCGCTGCTCCCAAGTCGATCGTGACATCGCGCAGCGTCTTAAAGCGGACGGCAAACGTCCCCACGTGTTCCAATTGCCTCGCCAGGTCATTGGCCCCTCCCTCACCGAGGGGAACCACAGGCACGATCACGAAACTGTAACCGGGGTGCGCCTCATCCAGGCGGGCGATCAGTCCATCTCTCACGCCAACGGCCTGAAAATAGTCGGATCCCACCGGCACGTGAGGTCCGTGCTCTTCCAGGTTCCCGAAAGTCAAGAAAAAAATCGACCGCTCGCGATCTAGCTCGTCGATGTCCGAGTACGTGAGCTCTTCCAGCTTCAAGACATTGCCAGGCAGCGAACTCTCCTCGGGACGTGGCGCCTGGCAGGCGACGATCATGAAAGCGGGTCCGATCACGGCGCAAAGCAACGAACGGGTACGCATCGTAGCCTCCACATTGAGCGTTAAACAACGCCCGGCACCGCACCGCGGCGCGGGCTAATTTGCATTAACGAGGTGGGAATTGGGCTGCTCAAACATGCAGACACGGGGCCGTAAACAATGTTTACTGTATCTGTACAATGTTCACAGCCGCCATATCACGGACTGCCCGGACCCAGGACCGCATACTCGACGCCGCACGCGTGCTGCTCGCCACCGCAGGTCTGGAGGGCTTCTCGATGCGCGCGGTAGCGGAGCGCTCGGGTGTCACGGCGGGAGCGATCTACCGGCATTTCCG
>JBDHHM010000170.1:0-4552 GCA_039589355.1 Gemmatimonadota bacterium
CCGCACCTCCACCGGCGTCTTGAGCAGCTGATTCCAGCGCCAGGCGAGGACCAGCAGGAAGGCTACGAAGAAGAGTTGCGGCTCCGCGTAGAAGACACCGAAGATCGTCAGCACAGTCAGCGTGCCCAGGAAGCCGAAGGTGAAGACGAGCGTCGATCTCTTCGCCCGGTACGTCTTCACTCCCCCCTCGCACTTGTGATCGTAATCGTAATCGCACTCCGCAACTTCACGCCCCCCTCAACTCCTCAAACTCGCCCGGCCTCGAGATCCCGCGCTCCGTGATGATCCCCGTCACCAGTTCCGCCGGCGTCACATCGAACGCGGCGCTGAACACCGCCACGCCGTCGGGCGCCGTCGGCCTACCGAACCCACCACGCACCTCCTCCCCGGCCCGCTCCTCGATGGGGATCTCGGCACCGCCGACCAGGCTGAAATCGAACGTGCTGGACGGCGCCGCCACGTAGAACGGGATCCCGTGGTGGCGCGCCGCGATCGCCAGCCCGTACGTGCCGATCTTGTTCGCGACATCGCCATTAGCGGCGATCCGATCGGCGCCCACGATCACCAGGTCGACATCGAGTCGTGACATCGCCGCAGCAGCAGCGTTATCGGTGAGCACGGTCACGTCAATGCCAGCACGGCTCAGCTCCCACGCCGTAAGCCGGCTACCCTGCAACAAGGGACGCGTTTCGGTGGACAGGACACGCACCTTCATTCCCCGCTCCGCCGCCAGGTAGATCGGCGCCAGCGCGGTGCCCATGCCACCCGTCGCCAGCGCCCCGGCGTTGCAGTGAGTGAGCACGGTCGACCCGTCGCGCAGCAGCGCCAGCCCGTGCTCGCCGATACGCCGGCACATCTCGCGGTCCTCTTCGAGGATCGCTGTCGCCTCGCGGCGCATCGCCTCCCAGAGCTCCACGTTCCCCGCATCCCCCATCCCGTCGGCGACTACTACCACCCGGTCCACCGCCCACGCCAGGTTCGCGGCTGTTGGTCGCGCGCCCCGGATCCGCTCGGCTTGCTTCGCCAGCCGCGCGCGGAATCCCGAGGCCGGGCCCTCGACGGACTCCTTGAGCGAGGCCACAAGCCCCATCGCCCCGGCGATGCCTATGGCGGGCGCGCCGCGGACCCGCAGGCTCTGGATCGCCTCGATCACGTCGTCGACCTCGACGAGGTCGATCTCCTTGTACTCGGAAGGCAGCATAGTCTGATCGATGATGCGTACCGCATCATCGTGCCAGCGGACCGCGCGGGGGATATCGATCGACCTACTCCAGTGTTCAGCCACTGCCGCTCTCGAGCTCCAGGGTTTCGTCAACGGCCCCTGAGGTGGCGCTGATGAGATCTCGGAGCTTAAGACGGAAGCTCTTCGTCGTACTCTTGAAGATCGTCCGCGAGGTGAGGAACGCTCCGCCCAGGCACCCAGCGACAAGCGAGGTGATTGCGATTACGGAGGTCGGTTCCGTGATCGCCCCGATGATCCCCATGCCAACGAGTCCAACCACGCCCGACAAGAAATATGTGAGTGCGCCCTCCAGTTCCCGGTTGGCCAGCACGCTGACAGTTGTCTGCCCCTCGAGGGGAGTCACGGTCACGTGGATCTGACTCAACTCTCCCACCGTCTCCCACTCCAGCGAGCCGAGCACCTCGGTCACCTTGCCCTGGTGGCCCGTGACCCGGCGGATCGCTTCCACCACTCGACTAAGCCCGTCTCTCGAGACCTCGCCCGTCGCTGTGTATGCCATCTGATACAGGCTCGGTCCACCAAATACCCGTACCAGCGCTCCCTCGTTGGCGGTCGGCAGCAAAGCGGCCGCCCGCCCAACGCTTGCTGGGTCCAGCCCCATCTCCGCAGCGACTGCTTGAATTTCTTGCAGAGTGAGGCCGTCGCCACGTTCACCTCCCGTCCGGCGCTCTTCGAGCTCGAACGCCTTGCGCAGGATGAGCGCGAACTCGTTCTCAGAGTAGCGGCGATCTTCCTCCGACATCCTGACCTCCCACTTGGAGATCTCTGCCGCCGTCCGCGTTTCGACGATCTCAGAAAGGCACGAGACCGTGCCCGAAAGCGTATCGCCAGCCGAAACGGCGGAAGAGCTCTAGGAGCCTCTGGATCGGCAGGCCCATTACGTTGAAGTAATCACCCTCGATGCGTTCGACGATTGCCGCGCCGAAGCCCTGAATGCCGTAGGCGCCCGCTTTGTCCATAGGCTCGCCCGTCGCAACGTATTCTTCGCACTCTTTGGCATCAAGCGAACGGAACCAGACGCGCGTGGCCTCCACGGCGCTCTCCACTCGCTCGGGCGTCGCCAGCGCGGCACCCGTGTAGACCACGTGCTCCTCGCCTTCCAGGCGGCAGACCATCGCCACCGCCTCCTCACGCGTGACCGGCTTGCCCAGGATGTCGCTGCGATGCACGACCAGCGTGTCGCAGCCGATGGCCAACGCACCATCCTCGCGCGCCGCCTCCGCCTTGGCCCGGGCCAGACGGCAGGCGGCCGCGGCCGGAACCTCGCCGGGCAGCAGCGACTCGTCCACCTGAGGTACCTGCACGGAGTACTCCAGCCCGAGCCGCGCCAGCAGCTCGGCGCGGCGCGGCGACCTGGATGCGAGAATCAGTCTCGGAGCTTCCACGAACGGTCTCCCTTCTAACGGCGAACAAGCTGGCCTCGGCCGCTACCGTAGCACAAGTCCACCTCCGACAGGGGGCCGCGCATGTCCTGTCGCCACCGGTTCTTTCGCATCCCTCCACGTAGTGTCTTAGAATTCGAGAAGCGACTTCCGACACGGGAGAGATCCAGGTGACCACCCACAGCGACGAAAGCCTCGTGAGGCGGCTGGAGCGAACCGAGATCGCCGCCTGGGGCGACTTCTACCGAGCGGCATCGCCCGCCTCAGCAGCCGCCTGCGGACTCGGGCTACTGGAAGACGATCGCGCAGTGGCGGTACGTGCAACCGCCGCCGACGTGCTCGGGCTCAATAGGGTCGTCGGACTCGGCCTGGAGAAACCCGTCTCCGCAGCCGCCATCGAAAGGCTGATTGAGTTTTTCGTCGGCGCACGCGTTCCTCGCTTCTTCGTCCAGGTGAGCCCGACGGCGGCCGCTGCCGATCTCGGCGAGCTGCTCAGCGCGAACGGTTTCCGACACTACAACAACTGGGTGAAGTTCTACCGCGACACTTCGCAGCCTCCACCGGTCTCCACCGACCTGACGATCCGTACGATTGACGAACATGAGGCTCAGGCCTTCGGGCGAATCGTCGCGTCCTGCTTCGATTGGCCGGAGCCGGCAGCGTCCTGGGTCGCCGACACCGTCGGACGGGACGGCTGGCGCCACTACATGGCGTTCGACGGCGCCAAACCGGCCGCCACGGGCGCGCTGTACGTCAGCGCGGGTCTCGGCTGGATCGACTTCGCGACGACGCTGCCGGAGTACCGGGGCCACGGCGCCCAGAGTGCACTACTGGCTCAGCGGATCCGTGACGCCGCCGAGCTGGGCTGCGAGGGTCTGGTCGTCGAGACGGCGGAGGACCGGCCCGAGAAGCCGGCGCCGTCATACCGCAATCAAATCAGATTCGGTTTCGAGGTCGCCTATGTGCGCCCGAACTACATCTACGAGACAACCCCGTAAGCGGCCCAGACGACCAGTGTCGCCAGAACGGCGGTCCCCACTCCCGCCGCAATACCTGCCCCAACACCCGCGCCACCCCAGCCGATAGTAGCCAGCACGGCAGTGGCAACGACGGCGACTGCCCAGACCACCATCACGCCGACCGTCCAACGCCGCTTCATCGCCAGCCCCACAAGTCCGACAATGCTTAGAACGGAGTAAGCCAATTCGGTCGAGAGCGCTAGCTTCTTCAGCGCCGTGTCCGCGTGCACGACGCTGCCGAGCGCGTCGTTGAAACCGGCTAGTGCCATCGCCAGAAGCACAACCCACACGAAGGCGACTCTCGCCAGGCGCAGAACCCTCATGCCTTCGCCCTGAGGTACCTGAAGATCCCGAAAGCGAAATTGAACCTTGGCACCCGCTTCATGTAGGCCGCATAGTCGGCGCCGAGTTGCCGGGCGCAATATCGCTCTTCGATGAGCGCCTGGAGGTAGAAGAAGGCGACCGCCACCACGGCGAGCACCCAGCTGACGACATTCTGCGTACGCATCGCGAAGCCGATTGCCAACAGCCAGTAGCCTACGCACTGCGGATGTCTGACGACGCCGTACACGCCGCGATCCACAACCCTGGTCGTGCAGAAATAGCTCTGGCCCGTCTCAGCCCGCCCATGCTGCTTGAGAAGGAAAAACGGCGGAACGAAGAAGAAGGGCGCGAGGAGAAGGACAACGATGCCGGCCAAGCGGAGGCCGTCGTTCGTGCCGCGCTCGACGACCAGGTCGGCGACGAACAGCGCGACGGTCGCCATCCCCGCGATCCACTCGAGCGCCTGCGGCCTTTTCTCGTCGGAGCTCATGCGTCGTCAGCTGCAACGCTTCGCCGGCCCGGCCGCCACACAGCGCGACCCTAGAACTTCCGAATGAGCACGTCGTCGCGCGGCACGCGAGCGA
>JBDHHM010000171.1:0-4536 GCA_039589355.1 Gemmatimonadota bacterium
CGACGTGCCATGTTGAGCCCCTCGATGTACTCCAGCGCCTGGAGCCGCGTCCAAAGATTGCGGCGGTTCACGACCTTCACGTTGCCCGCCACGGCACCGACCGACGGGTCGCGGAAATGAACGACCGCCGACTTGATCGTCTGAGGCTCGAGCCGCGAGTCGGCGTCCATGCAGAGCACGATGGGGTGCTCCGCCATCGCCAGCCCCGAGTTGAGCGCGCTCGCCTTGCCGCCGTTCTTCTTCGTCGTCACGCGAACCCGGCAGTGCCCGTACTCACCGGCCCAGCTCGATGCGTTGGCCAGCGTGTCGTCGGTCGAGCCGTCGTCGATGACGATGACCTCGTAGTGCGGGTAGTCGAGCTCCAGCAGGCTCTCGAGCGCCGACCCGATCACCTTGCCCTCGTTGTAGGCGGGCACGATGAGCGAGACCGGCGGAAACTCGACGCCGTTCTTCTTGACTTCACCGCCCGACTCGAGATGATGCAGGTAGCCGAACCAGAGCAGCGTGAAGTAGCGGCCGACCAGGATGATGAGGAAGAGGACCAGCGTGACGACGGATACGCGCACGATGAACGACTGCACCTCGAGCGGTGCACGTGCCGCCCAAACTAGCAGCAACGCCCCGATCGCAACAACCGCCGCAGCTGCAAGAGCAAGCAGGAAGGGCCTCTTCCTCCTCATGACCTACCCCTCGCCATCGCCATCGCCATCGTCATCGATCAAACCCGCGACTCAATTCAACACCGAACCGGAAGGTCCGGTAACCATCCAACCGACTCTGCCCGTATCCCGCATTCCCGCCGATCGTCCAAACCCCGACTCGATGTTGCACATCGACATTCGCGCTGAGCTCGAAGACCGCGGCGCCCTCTCGATCGCGCCCCTGTAACCAGGCGACGCCCGGTACCGCCCGCGCCTCCAGCTCCCAACTCGATCCAATCTCACCGGCCCAGCCGACCACGGCGGAGTTCGTCCACGACCACTCGGGGTCCCAGTAGAGCCGCAGTCCCGGGACCGGCGCCGGATCGCGGAAGCTCAGGGCGCGGCTCTCGTAGCCCAGCGTCCAGTGGGCGTCGGGCCGGTAGAAGAAAGCGATGGCGGCATCGGCCCGCAGGTTGGCTTCGCCCTGCCCCGAGAGCCATGCAAGGCGCGCCGCCATCGACATATCGATTCGTTCCGCTATGGGCCGGTAGAAGTTGAGCCCCGCCACGTCGGCCCGCAGACCGGCCAGCGTCGCCTGCAGCGTCGCCGTCTCCCTGAACGCCGGTTCGTGCCGGTACTCGAAGCGGACCGCAGCGCCGCCCAGGTCGGGCACCACGACGGTCAGCTGTGCTACCGGCTGAGCGTCGGCGTTCGAGCCCGGGACCCAAGCCCCCAACCCGGCCGTCGTCCGCAGCCTGCCCTGCAGCCACCAGCGCTCCACCGTCGCCCGCGCATCGAGCGCGGTTACGTCGGTCAGTCCGCCCGCCGGCTCGTAGCCGGCGAGCTTCTCGAGCGCCAGATCGACGCCGGTCCGCGTCCGCGGCGAGCCGGTCGTCCAGGCGCCGCGCCAGCGGGCGATCGAGAAGTCGTCGGAGTCGGCGAAGTAGTCGCCACGTCCCGCCGGGCCGATCGTGCCCGTGCGCGCGAGCTCCGCGTCGACTTGAGCATTGAGGGCGGCGAGGCCTCCAACAGCCGTGACCTCTTCCGGGGCTAGGTCGAGCGACTGCTGATAGGCCAGCGCCGCCCCCACACGATCCCCACTCCAGCGGCGCAGGTCGCCCAAAAGTGCCCAAGCTTCCGCGTCCTCCGGTCGCACCGCGACCAGCGCTTCCGTCTCCGCTTCCGCCTCGGCCAGGTAGCCGTTCCAAACCAGCAGGCGTGCCAGTCTCAAGCGTACATCGCGATCGTCGGGCCGGCGGCCCAGGTAGGCACGCAGGTAAGCGATCGCGCTGTCCGGTTCGTTCGCCCGGTACTCGAACACGTCTGCCATCTCGAGGGTCGTCGAGTCGGCACCGGGGTCCTCCAGCAGGATCACGCGGTAGAGCGCCAGCGCCGAGTCGGCCGCGCCCGCCATCGCCAGTCCGCGGGCTTGCTCCAGCAGGTTCGGCTCCGCGTCGGGGGGAGGCAAAGCGACTGCGATAGCGGCACGCAGCGAGTCGACGCCGGCGCTCCGATATTCAGGGGGGAGGTGAGCCAACACCTCGAATGCGCGTTCCGGTCTGTCGGACCAGTAGAGGACCCGTGCCCACTGAACACGGAGCTCCGGGTCCCCGGGAGCGAGTTCAACGAGCCGGGCGTACACAACCTCGGCACGGTCGTAGCGCTCGGCCCAGGTGGCGACCTCGACGTACTCGTGCAGCAGCTCGGGATCGCGAGGCGATTCTTCGGCAAGCGCTTCGTAGATCGCCAGCGCTTCGTCCCACGCGCCGGCCGCCGAGTAGAGCCGCGCCAACTCGAGCCGCACGCCGGGATCGGCGCCGCGCTCGAGGGCATCGCGATAGACGACGATGGCATCGTTCAGCCGGCCCGCCCGCCAGAGCTCGCGTGCGTACTCGAGACGCGCGCTCAGGTCATTCGGATAGCGATCTAGGTGGCCGGCCACGAGCCGCAGCGCCGCATCGTGCTCGCCGTTACGGGCGAGCGGCACGTACTCGGCCCAGAACCGCTCGGCGGGCCCGCGCGGGATGGGGCGGCGGACCTCGGCCGGAGGAGGCGGCGGTGGAACGGGAAGCGGTGGCCTGATGACCGGGTAGGCGAAGCCGCTCTCCGAGAAGTCGAGCTCCAGCAGGAACCTCTGCGGGAGGAACCCGAAGACGAAGAAGAAGAGCAGACACAGCGACGCAGTGGCGAGTGTCGCGAACCGTCCCCAGTAGGACCAGCGGGGGATTTCAGCCATCCTACTTACTGCCTCATCACCTTAAGAAGTCGCTCACGATCGGTGGGCGACGTGTATACCTCCGCGTCAACTTCGTTGAACGGGTCGATCATAACGCGCTTCAAGAACTTCTCTGCGTGACTGGACATCGCGCCGTGCAGGTAGACCTCGACCTGCTGACCGTTCACGCACATCCGATCGCCGGTGTCCTGGCGCATCTGGTCGGCGATGTGGGTGGCCAGCGCGTGCAGGCCGCGTCCGTTCGCAGGCTTCAGGAGAACGAGCGAGAAGATCGGTGCGCCGGGCGCCTTCAACTGGGTGCGTATCGTATCGCGCACCTCCTGAGGGTCCCGGCCGGCGCCCGGACGAGCCGCGTACTTGGACTCTACCGCATCCATCGGCTCTACCTTCTCCGCGCCGGCCCCAACCTCCGTGCGGCCGCGGCGCAAAAGCGCCTCCATCCGCGACGCCAGCTCCTCCGGGTTGAGTCCTCCGGACACGAAATCGTCCGCCCCCGAACGCAGCGCGCTCGCCCGGTCGCTCGCCCGGACGACGACGCGCGAGATGAGCAGGATCGGCGGCCGGCTGGCGGCGCGGCGCAGCTGCTGCATCACGTGCAGGCCGCGCTTCACCGTTCGTCGATCGACGTGCACGACGACGAGTCCGAACTCGCGCTGCGCCAGCTCGGGGAACGCGTCGACCGCATCGGTCGTGTGAACCAGCTCGCACGTTTCCTCCAACCAGAGCCGCAGCTCCTCCGGCAGCTCGCCAGCGATGTCGAGCAGCAGGACACGGCGCTTCACCTCGGGCGTCACATCGCTGCGACGCTTCTGCTGCACCATCTCCGGCGGGACGATCCCGAGGCCCTGCCTGATGTCGAACATTATCGGACCCGCCGACTTCGACGGGCCCACCGTCTTGCGCACCGCGATCTCGCGCCGACCCTCGGGACTCAGCGTAAAGTGGAGGATCAGCGCGGCGCGCTGCGAGATGAGGTCGAAGCTCGAGTCGAGGGCGCCGGGGTGCTCCGCGGCGAACGTGAGCAGGACCATCGTCTCCAGCTCGCCCAGCAGGTCGACCAGCATCTCCGCACCGTTACCCGACTCACGCGCCTCGACCAGCGGCCCGCAGGTGTCGATGACCAGCCGGTCCGGCACGCCCTCGTCCCTGACGAACGCCGCCAGCTCCTCGAACACCTCCTGCGGCTCGATGCTGCGCCGATACCGCTCACGGAAACCCGACTGGTAGCCCAGCAGCAGCCAGCGGCCCGCCTGCAGGTGTGCCGTCAGGTCGATGCCGATGGAGTGGGCCAGGTCGATCAGGTCCGCCGGCCGCGCCTGCGTCAGCATCGCCACCCGGCCCCCGGCCCGGACCCCCTCGCGCAGGAACTGGAGCGCCGCCACCGTCTTACCCGTCCCGGGACCGCCGATCACGGCGTGCAGACCGCCCCTCACGGGCCCGCTAAGACGTTGGTCGAGCACCCCAATCCCGAACGATTCGCTCTTTTGTATCAAGTCGGATTACCCATCCGGCGCGGTAGACACACCGGTAACTCCTGGGTGACCGGGGGGGAGATCAGTGGGAGGTCAGCCCAACAAAAAGCCGCCACGCGGGCCAAAGGCCCGACAGGTGGCGGGATCTGTTGATCCCAATGTAAGGCCCCGGCACCCCGGTGCGCAA